>NZ_JBSSBV010000024.1:0-39622 GCF_054059115.1 Thermostichus sp. MS-CIW-26 | reverse complement strand
CAAGCCGAATCGGGCGCGAATCTCGTAGTAGCAAAGGGATTGCAGTTTGACCGCGTTGACGATCTTCTCCGGCGTGTTCTGGTTGACCCAGTTCAATGCCTGCACAAAGACATCCATCGTCGCGTCCAATTTAGCGGCTTGCGACTGGGACACCTTGAGCTTGCAGGAGATGGTCAGGATTTGGCTCATAAGTTTATTGTACTTCATCAAAGCGCATTCCTCCCGGCACTGACCCTACGGGTACAGTGCGGGGCTCCTGCGCTAGTAAGCTGAGCTGGAAGCTGTTTTCGAGTAAAACTCACGCATTTCTGTAAACCACTCCAACCGCGAGGGATCCCAGGTGTAGAACATGTGTCCGCCGCGATAATGACGTAGGGTGAGGTTGGCCTTCAACCGCGGATCCAACTTCATCAAATCCACCAGGTGATTCGAGGCAAAGTAGGGCGTGACCAGGTCGTAAAAGCCATGATGAATGCTCACCCGCATGTGGGGGTTGAGGGCCATGCTGCTGCGCAGCTCGTCCATTGCCCCGATGAATCCTTGCTTAAACTCTCCTTTTGGGGTGAACCGCCAGGACTTGAACACCTCCAGGTTCAGTAGGTGATAGGTCAACTCCGTTTCCACCTGCAAGGTCTCTCGCAAGTGGCTGTTGATGGCTGCCGTGAACAGGCGATCGATCCCATCCAAGGTGGGATCGGATCCCTCGAAGGTAGGCCGATCCGGAAAGGGATCCACCGTGGTTACAGAAGCATCGTAGAGCCCCAGCACCAGTCGCTGCGACCGCAACAGCTCGCGGGCAAAGCTGGCGATATCGATCCGCCCGCCTTTGTGGGCTACATATTCTGGAGATAGGCCGATCCCTGCCGCCATCTCCTGATACACCGCTTGCCGTTCTGCCTCTGGCATTGCCTCCCCCATGGCCAAGAGGGGCAGCAGACGTTGCCGGGCAAAGCGTTCTGCTTTGGGCAGCAGGATCTGCAAATCCTCCCCCCAGCCACACCGTCCATGATGGGCTGCTGTGGCCACATAGGAAGGGAAAAGGGCTGCCCAGGTGCTGAGGTTGTAATCGTTGGTCTCCAGCAACCCAAACTCAATCGCAGGCGAGATGAGAATGGCCCCCGACAGGCCCACGCCAAACTTGGATTGCAGCTCCTTGGCCAGCCGCGCCACCCGAAACCCACCGTAACTCTCGCCGGCAATGAAAATGGGGGAGAGCCAGCGTTTGTATCGGGAAAGAAAGCCCTGAATGAATTCTCCCAAGGATTGCAAATCCCGCTCCACATCCCAGAAGGGCGATTCCTTAGGAGGCTCCTCCACCTTAGCATCCGGCTGAGGGGGCTTGGATGCCGGATCGGATTTCTCCCGGGAATCTTTGGGGTCTTGAGAATCCTTGGGCAGGGCGCGGCTGAACCCCGTCCCCACCGGATCGACAAAGACCAGGTCGGAAAAGGGCAACCAACTTTCGGCATTGTCCACCAGCCGCACCGGGGAGGGGGGCAAACTGCCGTTGGGCCCGAAGCAAATCCGTTTGGGCCCCAGCGCTCCCATGTGCAGGTAGGCAGAAGCTGCCCCAGGCCCACCGTTGAACACAAAAGTGAGAGGGCGGTGCTGAGAGGCGGAGTCTTGCTTTAGATAGGCGACGTGAAAGATCTCGGCCACCGGCTTTTCCCGCTGGAAAAGGGTCTGCCAACCGGCCAGCGCTCTGTAGGTAAAGCTCTCCTCTCCAGCCGTAAACCTGTGCTCGGTGGAGGAGAGGGGGGGAGTGGGCTTAGATTCAGTAGCCATGAAAACAGGGATCCGCAGTCTGATCCCCAGTGAATCACAAGTTGCCGACCCTCAACACTCCCAGAGGAATCTCCAAACGGCACCTCACAAAGTCAGCGGAGCTTCCAAAGTTAGATTGAAAGATTGGCCGGGGCGCAGCACCACCACCTGGGGAGCGGTAACATTGCCCACCACCACTCCGGTCGCGGCGCCTCCTAAGACATTGCCCACCGAGACTCCGCCCGTGATCGCCCCCAAAATGGCCCCTGCGGCTGCCCCAATGGCTGCATCCTGAGCGATGGCCTCAGCCGAATACTGACGGGGATCCTTTTCGTCGTGGAGGATGTTGGAGGAAGCCCGCAGGCTGTAGGTACGACCGCCGAGAACAATGGAAGTGCCGACAAAGCGGGATCCGCCCGGTGCAGGTTCCATCTGTCCAAAAATGCGGCTACCCGCCGGGATCACCAAGCGCCCCTGGCTGTCAAAAATGTTCTGAGTAACGGCCACTTCCAGGGGATAGACGGTGTCGGGATAAAAGTATTGCGGCCCTTCGCTACTCAGGCTGCCGACCGGGATAATCGTCCCCTGCTCAAGGCGGTAGGCACCCAATTCAAAAAGCGGCTGAGCCGAACTGGGCAAGGGGGCCAACGCAGGGATCCCGGCCAGGCCAAGAATGGCTGCTGTTAAGATAGCTTTCATGAGTAGAGTCTCCAATGCTTCTCCAAGTTCTGCCGAGTTCTGAGCAGTTGCCTGAAGCTATTCCAAGTCAATTTGCTTCCTTGTCTCAACTTCTCTCCGCTTCTAGGTTACCGAATCCTTCCTGAAGCTTGTTTTCCCCCACAAGTCGATTTGTTTTCAACTGTTGGCAGTTTGGGTGGCCATCCTGCAGCACAACGCCTCTTAGAAATGCTGGAAGGCTTGCTGACGGCTGAGGGCCTGCCCGTCCTTCAGCCAGACGGTTCCCTGCGGATCCCAGCCTGTCACTTCTCCAATCCAAACGGCCCCTGGCAATTCTTCCAACAGATGCTTGGCCACCGACACCTCGGCACTGAGGAGCAGCTCAAAATCTTCGCCCCCATAGAGCGCCCATTCCAAGGCTTGGGCCGGAAAAGCCTGCCGCAAAGCTTCTGAAATCGGGATCCGCTCCACGGCAATCCTTGCCTCCACCCCACTGGCCTGACACACCTGCACCAGGGCATCTGCCAAACCGTCGCTGGTATCCATGCCGGCAATGCGCAAGGGATCCGGGATCCCTTCCAAGAGGGGCACCAGATCCAGGCGCGGGCGTGGGTATTGGTGAGCCCTGATCAACTGCTCGCGCTCGGCCGCCGTAGCTGAGGATCCCTGTTCAGGATGGAGAAGCAGCTCCAAGCCTGCCCGCGCATCTCCGTGGGGCCCTGTTACCACCAGCCAATCGCCGGGTTGAGCCCGTCTGCGCTGAATGGCCCGCCCCGGCTGCACCGATCCCAGGGCCGTGATTGCCACAAATCGATGCGGCGACCGACACAGATCCCCTCCTACCAGTTGGCATTCCCAGCGGGCGCAACAGTCCCGCATCCCTTGATAAAGCTCCTCCACCCAAGCAACCGGCGTGGATCCCGGCAAGCCCAAACCCACCACCAACGCCTGCGGACGGGATCCCATCGCGGCCAGATCCGATAGATTGGCGGCCACCGCGCGCCAGCCCACCGCATGGGCCGGGGTCGTCAGATCGCTGAAGTGAACTCCCTCCACCAACACATCGGTTGTCACCACCAACTGCCCCTCCGGAGCAGCCAACACCGCCGCATCATCCCCCACCACCTGGGCCGGACAGTAGCGCTGCACGATCTGCAGCAGCCCTGCCTCCCCAATTGCCGAGATGGGTAGGGGGGAAGGATTGCCGTTTTGTGGGGAAGAACTGTCAGAAAGACCGGAGAACAAGACAGACCTCTGAGGGTAGCGAGGATAACACAGCTGCAAGATCTGGTGGATGCTGGAGTCTTGTTGGATATTTCCAAGGATCCCGCCTGCACGCCACAGGCAAGCTGGAGAATTCTACCCCGCCGTCCGCTGTCCAATCAGGGCATAGAAGGGATCCCCGCCTCCGCCTGCCCAAAAGCCCAGCCAACCCATAGGGGCAGGCCGCCGGATCACCTTCACCACCGCAAACCCTGGCACCGACTCAAAATAGCGCCTGACCAACTCCACTCGCCCCGCCTCAGAGTTGTCCCGCCAAGCCTGGATCGCCTTCTGGAAAAACATGCGATTGGAGAAGCTGACGATGAAGAGGCCCTGGGGCTTTAGGATGCGATACACCTCGGCAAACACCTGCTCCGGCTGCTGCAGATACTGCACCGAGACCGTGTTTAGCACCGCGTCGAAGGATTGATCAGGGAAGGGCAGACTTGGGTTTTGGTTCAAGTTTTGGATGAAGAAGTGATCCAGCCGGGGGTTGGCCGCCAGTTCCTCCGGGTTCATCCCATGCCCCTCCACATGGGCAAACTCCATCTCAGGTGGCAAATGGGAGACCCAACTGCTCATCAGATCGAGAATGCGGGTCTGGGGCCGCAAATGCTCGCGGTATAGATCGGTGAGCTGGCCGATGAAGCCAGAATCCACATGAGTCACGAAGCGAGGATAGCTGTAAAAGAGGGCATCGTCGCTGGGATCCAACTTGGAGCGCTGCCAATCCTTGAGCACTACCATGGCCAAACGGTTGCAAATCTTAATCAAAGCTAACATTTTGGAAGCTTCGGAAAAGGGGTGGGCGTGATACCTTAGCAGAGCAACAGTGGCCATTTCGTGAAGGACTCTTTGCCGTGATGTCTGTGTCTCACCCCTCTTCAGCGGCTCCTTCTTCTTCTGGGTCTAACTTTGGCCTGCGGGAGTACGTAACCGAACTGCAGCTCCACATGGCCCTGCAGGCTCGCAGCCTTACCCCCTCTCTAAGCGTCTCCCCGGCTCAGGACAGCCCCCTGGCTCTGGTGCAGCGGGCACAGGCAGCTATGGAGAAGTCCGTTTCCCGCCAGTGGCTTTGAGCGGCACAGCCTGGGCAGAGATGCTCAGGCCAAGCTTTTGCGCAACACCCCCTGCACCAGTAGAACCGACACTACGACAAACCCCGTCAAGAGGCCCAGGGATCCCGCCAGGGTGAGATCGCCCCAGGGAGCCTGCAGCACCACATCGGCCCAGCTCCAATGGCTGCTGCGGTAAACATGGCGAATGGGCTCGATGGCAAAGGTGAGGGGGTTGAGGCTGGCCACCCAACGCAGCCAGGTGGGCATAAAGCTCAGGGGAGCCAAGGCCGTGCTGGAAAAGATTAGGGGCAAGTTGACCAAAAAGATGAAAGCCAGCAATTGCTGGTGCCCCGGCATGGCAAAGGCCAAGCCCAAGCTCAGGGCCGTGAAGCCCAAGACCAACAGGCCCACGATCAAGGCCACCACCGCCAAGCCTGGCCCGTCGGGGATCCCGGCCCCAAGGGCGTAATCTGCCCCCACAATCACCGCCGTCTGCAGCAGCGCCAAGCTGACGATGAACAGGCTAGAGGCGAGAACAATGGAAAAACGAGAGGTGAGGGGAGCCACCAACAGCCGGTTCAAAAAGCCAAATTCTCGGTCGAAAATCACCGGCACCCCAGCATTCAAGGCTCCACCAAAAGCCGTAAACACAATGACTCCCGCCCCCAAAAACTGGGTGTAGTTTTGTCCGGCCCCGAAAATGCCGGCAGGAGCATTCTGAAACAAAGCCCCAAACAAAATTAGCCAGAGCAACGGCTGGATAATGCCAACCAGCAAGGTTGTGGGGCGACGCTGCAGTTGGATAAACAAGCGGCGGGTGAGGGCAAAGGTCTCCTGCCAAAAATCAGCCGTCAAAAGGGGGATCGGGTTAGATTGAACCGAGGAAGAGGCAGAGTTCATACCAAAGCTCCTGTAGGGTTGCGATCAATCAATCCATTCCAAATCCATCTACCAAATACCTCGATGTGCCTTTGCATAGGGATCAATAGGGCTCGAGCATGAGGTGATGAAGTTACTTTTTCTTTTTGCCCAGATTGGCCTCGGCAGCGGCCAGCTCCGCGTCCATCAGGGTTTGCCCGGTTGCCGCCAAATACACATCATCCAAGCTGGGACGAGACTGGGTGCTGCTGAACACCTCTAGCCCATGAGCCTGCAAGTGGGCGCGAATCTGGCTGAGGGGATCCTCTCCATTCCGCTGCACCACCAGGTTCAGGGCGTTGCCCTGGGCGCTGTTGATCACCACCTTCTGGACAAAGGGCAGGGATCCCAGCAGTTGGGCACCCCGTTGGGCCAGTTCCGCCGGGGCAAATTCCTGCAGCTTGACGGTGATGCGCTCGCCGCCGACGCGGGTTTTGAGCTCCTCGGGGGTTCCCTCGGCGATCACCTTGCCCCGGTCGATGATGGCTACCCGATCCGCCAGCAGGTCGATCTCCTCCAGGTAGTGGCTGCTGAGCACCACTGTGATCCCTGTGTTCTTGAGTTGGCGCAAAAAATCCCAGATGGCCAGCCGACTGGGAATGTCCAGGCCCACCGTGGGCTCGTCCAAGACCAGCACCTGGGGTTGATGGAGCAGTCCTGCCGCCAGATCCAAGCGTTTGCGCAGCCCGCCGGAGTAGGTACCGATGAGTTGGTCGGCGCGGTCGGTCAGCCCCAGCAGTTCCAGGACGGCAACGATTCGCTCTTGAGCCAAGGGGCGCGGCAGGTGGTGGAGATCGGCCTGCAACTGCAACAATTCTCGCCCGGTCAGCACCTTATCCAAAGCCACCTCTTGGGCAACAAACCCCAGTTTTTCTCGTACCGCTTTGGGGTTTTCGCTGGCTGGGATCCCGTACACCTCTATCCGGCCTGAGTCGGGACGGAGCAAGGTGCAGAGGCAATGCAAAGTGGTGGTCTTGCCCGCTCCATTGGGGCCGAGAATGCCGTAGATCTGGCCGGGTTCCACCTGAAAGGAGACATCCGCCACGGCCACTGTGGATCCGTAGCGCTTCTGAAGTTGCTGTACCAAGACCGCAGGAGTATCTGACATGGGTATCCACATCTCGCTTCCTCTAGGCTATCAAGCCTGTTCGGGAGATGAGGCCAGGGATCGCCACCATTTCTTGCTCGTTGCCGCCAGCCCCCTAGGGATGGTGGGAGCTGAACCGAGGCTCACGGTATAGTGGTTCAGGCGAATCCGATGAGTGCAGAGGGATCCCCGCCCATCCTCAACTCAGTCCGGTTGGGTTTAACCCTCGCCAAGGTGTCTGTTGTGGAGAGGAGATGAATGCTGAAGCCAAAGCGTGCCTCTTGTGGGGGCTCGGATTCCCCCACCGCAAAAGGTTGCCCTGCTGTAGCTTATATAACTTTGGCGCTCTTGGCGCTCAGCTTGGTCGGTTGCGGCGAGGGAACCACTCCCCTGGGCCCACTGGAAAATGTCTTCCTGCGGGCGGATGATTTTGAAATCACAGGAGGATCCCCGGCAGCGGGCGCAGTGGGGCCCTACCTACAGTTCAACATGCGGCGGCAGCGGGATAACCAAATCCTAAATCGCCCCCTTAATGTCTATGTGGACAATGCCGGGCTGGCAGAAAGGCGGAATCCCCTTTTGGATAACCAAAACCGTCCTATTCTCTTACAGCGCTCGGTGGCCTTCTTGGGCAATGGGCTGGATCTGAACAGAGATGGCCAGCCGGATCTGCCCCCCAAAGAACCCCCCAACTTCACCAGTGGCCCGCTGCTGCCCTACACCCCGCCCAATCAGTGGCAAAGCCGGGCTGCCCTTGCCTATGTCCCCGGACAGGCCAATATCCCCGGACGGAGTCCCAGCGACCGCTTTGGCATCTACTTTTCTTCCATCCTGCCCTACACCGGGCAGCTTCGCTTTCGCGCCCGCGACGAGCTGGGCAATGCCTTTGCCCGCACCTTTGAGGTCACCTACCCGCCGGCAGCCAGCCGCGCCACGGTCACGGTTACCTTGGCCAACCTCACCGCCACTGCCCAAGAGCCGGTTCTCATTGCCATTTGTAACCAGTTGGGAGCTGCTGCCGTGGTGGGCCTGCGGAGTGGCACGTTCACCGAGCTGGTGGATCTCCTGCCGGCCCCAGGGCTGCCGGTGGATCCCACCTTGAGCGAGCCCATCCGCTATGTGGCCGAGGCTTATCAATTGAACCGCGATCGAGCCGTCATCCGCGTCTCCCAAAATCCCGCCGATCCCAGCCGCATGAGCGTTCCTCTACTGGGATTTGAAGGGACAACCGGTCGGGCAGATCTGACGCTGGTGAACTCTGTAGGGGATCGGCTTACCTGCTTCAACGATCGGCTTTCGGATCTGCGGGATACGTTTTCTGACTTTTTCAGATAGTCAATTCAAATAGCAATGAGACACTGGCCAGTAGAATAGTCCGACTCGCAAAAGCAGGCCTTGTCACTTCATCAACAGAAGTTCCTCCATCTGCATGCATCCTTGCCCTCTTGAAAGCACTGCGGTCGCTTCAAACTAGATTGAGACGCTCCCCAAGCGTTCCGCGCTGCTTTTACCGACTCCCATACCCTTCCCTTCCGCTGTATGACCGGCTTTGTACGTCTGTGGGTCTGCTCCCTTCCTGGACATGCCCTACGACTCTCTCAGTCAAGGCTTCTTTCTGAGGTCTACTGGCATGCCATCCTACCTGTAACGTCATCTCATCCTCAACTGAATTGACCATAGATCTGGAATCGTTTTACTGGTGTGCGAAGCAACTATACTTGCAATGTCGTGAAAGCGGCTCAACCGACAAAACCTCAGGGCAGATGCTGCAAGGCCAGCGCCAACTGTTCGTACTCTGCCAAACGGTTGTAGACCTGGGCCGAGATGCGTACCCAAAGCTGCCCGGCGAAGGGGATGATCGGAACCTCAATGCGGTACTTGTACCAGAGGTAATCGTGAAGCCGACGAGCGCGCTCCTCAAGAGGAAGCTCAGGGATCCACTGCTGCCAAAATGGCGGCAAGGGTAGGGTGGCCATAAAGCCCAACATCTTTTCGGGGGCGGGCGGGATCCCCTCAAGAGCCTCCAAGAGCAACTGCCGCGCCTGCAGCAGCAGAGTGTGGTTGTGCTGACGGATGTTGTCCAGTCCCACCCCTTGGATAAACGCCAGGGCTGCTGAAATGGCCAACCAAGCGCTGGGATCCCGTGTGCCCACCCAGTCGAACTCCGCTGTGAACCCTTGCCCATAGCCGTGGGAGATCACCGTAGGATGAGTTTGGGCCTGTCGATAGGGGGCCACCCACAAAAAGGCACAGCCTTTCGGGGCAAACAGCCACTTGTGGGCATTGCCGGTGTACCAATCGGCTCCTAGCTTTTCCAACTCCAAGGGGAGAACTCCGGGGGCATGGGCGCCATCCACCAAAACCGGGATCCCGCGCTCCCGACAGAGGCCGATCAGCTCAGGCAGGGGGTAGATCAGAGCCGTAGGCGAGGTGAGGTGATCCAACACCGCCAGGCGAGTTTGGGGAGTGAGGATAGTCTCGAAGGCGGCGATAACCTGCTCCGGCCCTGCAATGGGAAAAGGGATCTGCGCCTCAACCGGGATGGCTCCCCACTGGGCATAGACATACTGTAGCGCCTGACGAACAGCCCCGTAGCCGTGGTTGGTGCAGGCGATCTGATCCCCTGGCCGGAACCGCAGCGAGCGCAAAACGGCATTCACCCCGCTGGTGGCATTTTCCACAAACACCAGATTTTCAGGTTCAGCGCCGACAAAATAGGCCAGCTCTGCTGCTGCCGCCCGCAAGGCTCGAGGAAGTTCCTCTCCCATAAACTGCACCGGCTGAGCCTCAAGGCGTTCCCGCCATGCACTCTGGGCCTGCAACACCTTTTTCGGGGTCGCGCCGTAGGAGCCGTGATTCAAAAAAACGGCTTGCGGATCCAGTCCCCACAAGGAGCGTTCGCAAAGTGGCGCACAAGCACTGAGGGCAGCGCCAAAGTGGGGAGAATCGGATCCCAGGTTGGAGAAGAAAGGCATGGTTCACTCCCTCTGTCCCTGGACGATGCAGGAAAAAGATGGGGGAATTGCTGCGATCTGTGTGAGGGGTTTGCTCAGAAATCCGAAGATATCAACACCTATCAACACCGCTGATGTGGAGACCAATGGCATCTCGACTGAATGTCAGAACCTAAGGCTCTTTGAGACGGATTCTCTTAGGTTGATCTATTGGCCGTCACCCAATTCTGGGCCGAGATCCGAGATAGGGGCAATTTTGCTGAGCTTGATTTTAGGGTTGCTGGCAGCAAATTGCTGTAAAGTCCACTCGTTCTTAAACAGAAGAACGGGCCTGTCTTGAATGTCTTTAACAACTAGGGTGTTAAACAAGCTGGGAATATTCTCCAGCGCCTTCCAGCCATTCTCGACCCAGCGAGCCAGGGTGTAGGGCAACATCTCCAGTCGGGTTTCGACGTTGTATTCACTTTCAAGGCGGTACTGCAAAACCTCAAACTGCAATTGGCCCACCGCTGCCACAATCGGATCCCGTTTGGAATCGTCGATAGAGTACATGATTTGCACAGCTCCTTCTTCCCGCAGTTCCGCTACCCCCTTCTGGAACTGCTTAAACTTGGAAGGATTGGGATTCTTCAAGTAGGCAAACAGCTCAGGAGAAAAGCTGGGGATCCCGGCGTAGCGCAGCTTCGGGCCGGTGTAGATGGTATCCCCAATGGTGAAGATGCCGGGATTATTCAGGCCGATCACATCCCCAGGGTAAGCTTCATCGATGGAGATGCGCTCTTGAGCAAACAACTTCTGGGGATAAGATAGGCGAATGGGACGATTGAGGCGGGCATGGTTGACCACCATATCCTTCTCAAACTTGCCGGAACAGATGCGAACAAAAGCAACGCGATCCCGATGGCGGGGATCCATGTTGGCCTGCAGTTTAAAGACGAAGCCCGTAAACTCAGGATGTTCGGGCGGGATTAGCCCAGCAGTGCTCTCGTGAGGCATTGGCGGTAAGGAATACTCCAAAAATGCATTGAGGAAAAGCTCCACCCCAAAATTGGTCATGGCACTGCCGAAAAAGACCGGGGTTTGTTTGCCAGAATGCACCTGTTTTAGATCCAAGGTGGGCATGAGACCATCCAGCAGTTCCAGCTCTTCCTTGAATTGGTAATACAAGTCCTTGTCGATCAACTCCTCAATTTGCGGATCCCCAAGTTTAATTACGGTATCTTGAACTCTTAGCCGCCCCCCAGATACCCGCTCAAAGAAATGAAACTCCTGAGTTCGGCGGTCAAATAGCGCAGTAAACCGCTCGCCTGAGCCAATTGGCCAGTTGACAGGATAGGGCTTGAGGCCCAGTTCTGTCTCAATTTCATCCATCAGCTCCAAGGGATCCCGACTTGGGCGATCCATCTTGTTGATAAAGGTAAAAATCGGCAGCCCCCGCATCTGACACACTTCAAACAGCTTGCGGGTCTGGGTTTCCAACCCTTTGCCGGCATCTTCCAGCATCACGGCATTGTCAGCCGCTGCCAGGGTGCGATAGGTGTCTTCGCTGAAGTCCTGGTGGCCGGGAGTATCCAGCAGATTGAGACGAATGTTGCGGTAATCAAATTGCAGGACGGTAGAGGTGATGGAAATACCCCGCTGCTTTTCCAGTTCCATCCAGTCGGAAGTGGCCCGCTTTTGCGCCCGACGGGCCTTCACAGCTCCCGCTTCTTGAATGGCCCCCCCGTACAACAGCAGCTTTTCGGTGAGGGTGGTCTTCCCCGCATCGGGATGGGAAATAATGGCAAAGGTGCGCCGTTGCTCTACAGCTTTGGCCAAATCAAGTTCTTTCATCAACTGTTGCCGCTCCACTACAACCTGGTCGCCTTAAAGAAGATTCCGCCGCGATGTTGTCCCCTAAAGGATGGGAGAAATACGGAGAAGGAAAAAATAGAAAATCAGTGGGAAATACGCTTGAGAATAATGAGGTTGGGTTGCCGCCAGGTAGCGAGGGGGAGAGAGCACAGGCCGAAAAGCGCGAAAAGCCAACAGAACCATTTTGACCCTAGCACAGGAACAGGGATCCCTGTTGTCTGGCATACTGGCGGAGATCTTGAGGGGGAATTTCCCAGGCCAACCGGCCAGAACTCAAAGCAGATGCTGCTCGTTGTTGTTGCGCAACGCTGACGTGAAGAGCAGTTGCTCAATCGTGGCAATGGTGAAGTTTTGGCTGATCACCAGCCGCTCGACGCGAATGCGGTGGGCTTGCAGGAGGCAATCTTGCTGCAAGGGCTTGGGCAATTGTTCCCAATGATCCAGCAGGACTTCCAGCAAAATCTCGCCCGGTAGCCCGGTGGCGCTTTCCAGGGATCCCAGCTTTTCTACCCTCTCGGCAGACCATTTGAGGGTAAGCTTTTGCAGGCCCAGTTGTGCATCCAGAGCCTCGCGGGGATCCGACTGGGCACCCTGCCCATTGGGGGTGCCATTGCGGCGAACCCCATTGTCGGTGCAAGCAGTAGCAGGGGGCAAAAGCTCGGCTGGCTTTTCAGAGGGAAGCCACAAACCGGTGCAGCCGCTGCAGCCCTTTTTCGAGGGTGGTGCGATCGGCAGCATAGGAAAGGCGAATGTAGGAATCTGCCCCAAAGGCTACCCCCGGCACAGCAGCCACGTGGTGTTCCTTGAGCAGCTGCCGGCAAAACTCCACCGAACTTAACCCGGTTTGGCCGATGTTGACAAACACATAAAATGCACCTTCTGGCTCCGGGCAAGTCACCCCCGGCAAGGTGCGGATCCCGTCCAGCATCAGATCTCGCCGCTGCCAGAATTCTTGGCGCATTTTTTCCACAGCCGCTGCCGATAGGGGGCTGGTCAGGGCTTCCAGAGCGCCGTACTGGGCGAAGGTGCAGACATTGGAGGTGCTGTGGCTTTGCAGGTTGATGGCTGCCTCGATGATGGGCTTGGGCCCGGCCAAGTAGCCCACCCGCCAGCCGGTCATGGCGTAGGCTTTGGCAAAGCCACTGCTGAGAATCAGGCGCGGCATCAAGTCAGGGCAAAGGGATCCCAGGCTGATGTGGCGGGCTTGTCCATAAACCAGCTTTTCGTAGATCTCGTCGCAGATCACGTACAGATGGGGGGCGGAGAGGATCACCTCTGCCAGAGCTGCCAGCTCGTGCTGGTGGTAAACGGCTCCGGTGGGGTTGGCCGGCGAGTTGAGAATCAGCAGCTTGCTGCGGGGGGTGAGGGCCTGGCGCAGTTGGGCGGCGGTGAGCTTGAACCCCTGGGCCTCTTCCGTCTGCACCTGCACAACCTTTGCCCCTGCCAAAATGGCAATTTCGGGGTAGCTGACCCAGTAGGGAACAGGCAGGATCACTTCATCGCCGGGATCCAGCAGCACCATGGCCAGGTTAAACAGGGTTTGCTTGCCGCCGTTGCTGATCAGGATTTGGTCGTGGCTGAACTCCAGGCCGTTTTCCTGCCGCAGCTTGTCGGCCACTGCTTGGCGAAGAGCGGGGATCCCAGCGGTGGGGCCGTAGCGGGTTTTGCCATCTTCCAGAGCACGGATGGCCGCGGCCCGAATGTGGTCAGGTGTATCGAAATCCGGCTCGCCTGCGCTCAAGCTACACACATCCAGCCCCTCTGCCTGCATGGCTTTAGCCAGAGCCGAAATGGATAGCGTGGGGGAAGGGGATAGATGGGCGACCCGTTGGGACAAGCCGGCAGCAGACACCATCGGTTGGGAAGCTCTTTGGTTTATTTTAAGGTTCTCAAGCAGGGCCAATCTAGATAGCTAGGCTACTGCGGTCAACAGGCGGGTACCATCCACCAACAGCAGTTTGTTGCCCTCTCGCTCTGCCAACAGATCCCAAAACTCGCCCGCCACAGCTCCGGGCAAGAACCCTTCCAAGCGCAATTGCAGAGGAGCAAATTGCTTGGTTCCCTGGGGCTTGCGCCGCACGGTCACCTCAACAAAGCCATCGTGGGGCTCGACAATGCCGCGGATGTTAAAGCCTTCCTCTGTGTCCTCAGGGGCAGGCAAAAACGGTTCTTCTTCCCACTCTGGGTCTTGCTCCTCTTCCGGCAGGGCCAGGATGCGGATGATGCTCAAGCCCAAAGCCCCCCCTGAACGCGGCTGCGGCTGCACGTAGTACCAGTAGGTATGGCCGCTCTTGATGCAGTGCTCGAAGGGGCCGAGAAGCTCGGCGCGTCCGGGGGTAGCCGGATATTCTGCTCCGTCAGAGGCAACCAAGGTTGCCTGCGCATAAGTCTTGGGGATCGATCTCAGGGATCCCTTAATCAGGCCCAAAGCGCGGAACTGGTAGGGGTGGGCGGGAGGAGGCAATGGGTTCATGGCGGCCAGATCTTGGAAAGCCAGGGAAGTAGAGTCCATCATCTTATCCTATGGCGATCCTCAGATTGGAATATCCAGGGCTTTCCTCAGCATCGCCTCCAGCTCATCGCCCTGCCGACTTGCGCACCGCGATCAAGCTGCTGGTGGTGCCCAGAAAAACCCCCATCCCCAACAACATCGACGGCAAGAGCCAAAACTCCAGTTGGCTGCGATCTGCCTGCATCACCTTGAGGAAGGGCAAGGCAATCAACTGCTCCAGCAGCTCCTGCAGCAACTGCTGGGATCCCAAGATCAATCCCCAAGCTCCCACTGCGCTGATCACCCCAAACAGGCACCCTTGCAAAATAAAGGGCAAGTAAATCCAGGCTGCCGTCGCCCCCACCAATTGCATCACCTCGATCTCCCGCCGCCGCGCCATGACGATGAGGCGAATGGTGGTGGTGATGACCGCCACCGCTGTCAGGGCCAACACGCCGGTAATGGTCAGGGATCCCAGCCGTAGCATGTCCTGGAGCTGGGCCAGTTGCTCCACAATGCGGTCGCCGTAGTAGACCTCATCCACCCCTTCCAGTTGGCGAATCTGCTCCGCCACTTCCCCCAAGGCTTCGGTGGAATCCGCCTTAACCCGCAGAGCATCCACCAAGGGGTTCTCCCCCAACTGGGTTTCCATGGCCGCCTCGTCTTGGATCCCCATCTCGATCAAGAGGGTGCGCCAAGCTTGGTCTTTGGTGATGACCTTCACCTCGGCCACATGAGGCAGTTGGGCAACCTGGGGTTGCAGCTCCACCCCCTGTCGTTCCGGCTCCAGATAGACGGAGATCTCCAGTTGTCCCCCCAGAGACTGCACCGTGGCATCCACACCCCAGGACAGCTCAACGCCGATCCCCACCAGGAACAGCAACACCAGCAGGGTGCTCACCGCAGCCCAGTTCAGCCAGCCCCCCCGCCGCAACCCCAAAAAAGTCTCCTGTAGGAGATAGCGGATTTTATTGAGAAATCGGGAGAGAGATTGCATGCTGTTCTCCATCCAACAATCAATGGGCTCAGACCCTTGCCCCCTGGAGCTCAACAGAGCCTGTGGAGAGCAAAATAGGGATCCCGGCAGCCCTCAGCGCAGATCATACAGGCGCCCTCCCTCCATGCGCACCACCCGGTGGCCGGCCCGCTCCACCAGATAGGGGTCATGGCTGGTCATGATGACGTAGCGGCTGCAGAGCCGTTCCAGGAGAAAGCGATCATGACTGATGACCAAAAGCCCCATCTGATGTGCCCGCCCATAGGCCAAGACAGCTTGCCAGATCAGGGCTTGGGTATTGGCGTCGAGCATGGCTGTCATCTCATCTGCAATCAAATAGCGAGTTTGTGGGTTGAGAACCCGGGCGATGACAACCCGCTGCAATTCTCCCCCGCTTAGCTCATGGGGATAGCGGTTGAGCCAACTGGGGGAAATGCCTAAGGTGTGGAGAACCTCTGGCTGGGGAGGAGGCCCTTCCCGCAAGACCTGAGCTATGCGCCAGTGGGGGTTAACGGCCTGCTCTGGATGTTGAAAGACAAGCTGCACTGGGCAGTACCCTCGCCGAGGCAAAGGCTGCCCTGTCACACTCACCCGACCTTGGCTGGGGGTAAGGTAGCCCGCCAGCAACTTGGCCAGAGTAGTTTTGCCAAAACCAGAGGGAGCCATCAGCCCTACGACTTCCCCAAGTTCTACTTGAAGGGTCTGATCTTGCACCACCCAAGGCAGATGCCGTCCATAGCGAAACCAGAGATGCTCACCCTTGAGCATGGATACACCTCACCCAACCTCCTCCAACCGCCCGCAGAGGCGGACGCTCAGCTCGACAGATTTCACTTGCCCAGGGGCAGCGATCCCCAAACAAACAACCCGCAGGCAGTGCCTCAGGGTCAGGCTGGTTGCCCGGCAGGGGAGCAAACTCATTTTGGGGCAGGGATCGCCACAGAGCTTGAGTGTAGGGGTGGCGCAAGTTTCCCCTTTCGAAATCCTGAGCCGAGGCCAACTCGACTGTAGTGCCCGCATAGAAGACTGCCACTCGATCTGCCACCGACAACGCCGCCTGAATATCGTGTGTAATCAACATAACGCCTCGGCCCTCCTGGGCCAGCTCCCGCAGATGGGCAAGGGTCTCAGCCACCACCTCCGCGTCCAAGCCTGGCGTAGGCTCGTCGGCTATCACCAGCTTGGCTCTGCTAACTGCCGCCGTCGATACCAGCACCCGCCGTGCCATGCCTCCGGAGAGCTGGAAAGGGTAGAGGCCCTCTGTTCCCGGCGGCAAGCTATAGCGGGCAAAGATGCGGCTCACTGCTCTACGGGCCTCGCCTTGGGAGGCACCGCTGAGCCGAGCTACCCGCTGTACCTGGGATCCTACTTGCATGAGGGGATCCAGGTAGTCCACAGACTGGGGGATGAGAGCAATGGCCTTGCCGCGCAGTTGCCTACACCGCTCAGGGGTCAAGGGCTGCCCCTGAAATAGGAGAGTACCGCGCAGGGTAGCGTTCTCTGGCAAAAGACCCAAGAGGGCATGGGCCAGCAAACTTTTGCCCGATCCGCTGGCCCCCACCACTGCCACCACCTCCCCTGCCTTAACCTCCAGATCCAGATCTGTAATCACCTGAAGGTAGCGGCGGCGCAGCCCCCGCTCGTATCGGCTGAACCTAATGTTTAGGCCGGAGACCACCAACATTTCCCTACTCCTGAGCCGTACGCGGATTGAGAAGGGCCTGCAGGTTTTCTCCCAGCCAGTCAAAAGCCTTGACCGACAGCAGCAGCAGCAGTCCAGGCATAACCCCCAGCCACCAGTAGCCGGTGGAGAGGTGGCGCATGGATTCGGCCAGAATAATGCCGATGGCCGGTAGGTGCGGCGAAATACCTACCCCAATGAATGAGAGGGCTGCTTCGTGCAAAATGGCGTGGGGAAACAGCAGAATAAGTCCCACTAGGAGCTGGGGCAAAATGTGAGGCATCATATGGTAGCGGGCAACCCAGAGGGAAGAGCGGCCCAGTCGGTAAGAACTCTGGACATAGTCAGAACTGCTGACCTGTAACACCTCGGCCCGCACCAGGCGCGCTAGGCTGGGCCAGTGGGTGAGGGCAACGGCAACAATGACTCCCCGAACTCCGCCGCCGACAGCAAAAGCTATAAGGATCTGCACCACCAGGTGAGGCAGGCTGAAACATAGGTCAATCATCCAGCAGATCGAGGCATCCACCCAGCCTCCCACCGTGCCACCCACCAAACCCAAAACAGCGGCGATCACCACGCTGACGGCGGCAGCCAGCATGCCTACCCACAGACTAAGGGACATCCCGTGCAAGGATCGGGCCAGCATATCCCGCCCCAGCCAGTCGGTGCCGAAGGGATGGGCCAGGGAAGGAGGCTGATTCCGCTGAGTTAGGTTCGGGCTCAGTCCGGTATCGCCGATAAGCCCAGCGCTGCAGAGGATAGACACCAAAAAAAAAGCACACAGTCCAATTGCCCACAGAGTCTGCCGCCTGCGCTCTCCTTTGACAGAGGACTCTGAGAATTTCATCCCCCCATCGGCATCAGCAGCAGCAACACGAGGCGATGCAAAAGGGATCATCCTATCCTCCCGCCAAGGCGAATGCGTGGATCGACAATCTGGTAGGACAGGTCAGCTAGGGTATTGCCGGCATAGACAAACAAGGCGCTGAAAAACACAATGCCCACCAACAGAGGCACATCACTGCGCAAAGCTGCCTGTACCGTTGCTTGTCCCAGTCCTGGATAAGCAAACACCTGTTCCACTAACACTGAGCCACCAAACAGTTCCCCAAAGGAGGCAAATTGCAGCGTCAGCGCAGGCAGCAAGATATTCCGCAAGCCGTGGTACCACAGGATCCCAGCCAGGCTTTCCCCCTGGGCACGAGCAAACAGCACATAGTTGCTGTGCAACACGTCAATGAGCTTCTGACGAGTGTGCAAGGTGATGTTGGCAACGCCGATGAAAGTTAGGGTGAAAGCAGGCAAGAGCAAGTGGTGTAAGCGCTGCCAAAAAGTCACCTCCTCCGCCAACGCGCCAGGTGGCGCGGCGCAACAGATAGGTGTTAGACCCAGCTCTACCGAAAACGCGATCAAGAGTAGCAGCGCCACCCAGAAAGGGGGAGAAGAGGCGAGGGTGTAGGCGTAAAGACGAATACCGCGGTCAACCCAAGTGCCCTGAAACGCTGCGGCCAAAACCCCCAACCCCACTCCCAGGAAACCGGAAAGCAGCCAGGCAATTGCCAGTAAGGGCAGCGATAGCTCAAACCGCTGTTGAATGACCTGCACCACTGGCTGATTGAACACCATTGAGGTGCCCCAGTTGCCTTGAACCATCTGCCCAAGCCAGTTCCCAAAGCGAAGCAGCATAGGCTGATCCAGCCCCCAACGCTGGGCAATCAGGTCTCGTTGGGCTGGGCTGATCTGCAGCATGTCGGCCCCTACATAGGCTTGTACGGGATCAACAGGGGAGAAGCTGAGCAGGGCAAACGTCAGGACTGCCACAGCCGCCAGCAGCAACCCCAGCCGAGTCAGCTTATAAGCCAGAAACAGCAGAACTGACCTCAGTTGCACGTCCATTTCCAACGGGTGATGTTGGCTGTGATTGGCCAACCATGGCCATGAGGCTGTACCTGCGGCTGGCCTATATCCAAGCACTCGTGGACAAAGTAGGTATGATCCAGGTTTACCAACCAAGCCCAGGCTGCATCTCCTTTGGCAGTAAAGCCTTGCTTTCCATCCCACTGGGCTGCCCGCCAGAAGGGGATAGCTTCAGCTTCAGAGGGGGCCTCCATAGCCAGATCCAGCATTCGATCCACAAACGGGTTGGCATAGTAGCCGGCATTGAAAAATCCCCCCTGGGCCGCTTTGCTGTGGTAGAGGTTGTACACCTCAGTTGGGTCATGGCTGCCCCAGCCAAACAGCACCACGTTGCTGTGCATGAGCGGAGTGATGTCATCCCAACTTTTGCCCTCGACATTGAATCGGATGCCCACAGGCCGCAGCATTTCTGCAACAGCTAGGGCCAGGGCTTGGCGAATACTGTCGTTGGCCGGGTAGAGCACGGTGAACTCAGCCCGCAGCCCGTTTTTTTCCACTACCCCATCCCCATCTTTATCGCTCCAGCCTCCCTCAGCTAGAATCTGACGGGCCAGGTCTGGATTGTTGTCCTCAATCTTGGCGGTCGGCTCTTCCCAGGGCAAACCGCTGACTGGGCCATAGGCAGGGGATCCGTAGCCTTCTAGGACTCCATCCACCAGCGCCTGTCGGTCAATGGCGAAGTTGACCGCCTTGCGAATCGCCAAGTCAGAAGTCACATCGTTGCCGATGGGGTATCCCTTTGGGGTTGTCGCACCGGTTTTAGGGGGAAAGGGGAACATCAGCCCTCGGTTATCCACACTGGGAATGGCGTGAAGCTTCATGCCCTCAACAGTTTGCTTAGCCAAAGACTGAGGCACGCTAACCACGTGTACCTGTCCGGCTCGGGCTGCTGCAAAGGCTGCATCCTCCTCCAGGAAAAGGAAAACCAGCCGCCGAATGCCAGGAGTCTGGCCGTAATATAAGGGATTTGCCTCCACAATCAGTTGTTGCCCCTCATCCCACTGCACCAGTCGGTAGGGGCCAGAGCCAATGGGTTTGCGAGCATAATCAGGCCCGTGGGCATGTTGAGGCACGATACCCAAGGTGATGAGGCGGTTGACAAAAGTACTTTGGGGTTTTTGCAGCCGCAGCTCCACCGTATGAGTGTCGATAGCTACTGCTTCCTTTAGGGCGGTTAGGTCGACCAGACCACCACTCCGAGCTGCTTGGTTAAAGGTGTAAGCCACGTCCGCTGCTGTGACAGGTTTTCCATCGGAGAAGACTGCATCCTTTCGTAGGGTTACCGTCCAGGTTAGGCCATCTTGGCTGACAGTGTAGCCAGTCGCCAGGTCGTTTACAATCTCAAGGTTCTCGTCCCGCCGCAGCAGAGTGCTTTGGAACAAAGGCGAACCGTAACGTCCCCAGCCCAGGGTGGGATCAAATCCTTCTTCCCTTTCCCCTCCAATGGCCAGCACGATTTGATCGCTGGATCCTGCTAGCTTTGGATCGAAAGCTGTCCGCTCAGCAGCATTCTGAGCGCATCCAGCCCACATCTGGCTCAGCAAGAAGAGGCCCACAGACCACACAGTTACTTTTAAGCTTGATGCCATAGAAACCCCGATCTGTCGCTTTTTCAGCAAAAAGGAGCAAACCCCCTTGCCTCCTGGACAAGACTTATGGCAGCTAAGCTATCACTGCCTTATCTTGAGAGCAATGCAGGGGGGGAGGATGCTTAGAGGATTCCGATGACTTCCTGCAAGACCGCTGGGTGAAAGGTGAGGTCTGGTAGCTCCAAAGGCTGCTGGCTTGGTGATGATTGAAGCACTCTACTCCCGTCTCTGAACTCCGTGATACGATGTAGCTCAGCTATCGGTTCTGACGGGGATCAGCCGCCAGAGGAAACGGGGAAAGAGCAGTGAGAATCTGCCGCTGTCCCGCAGCTGTGATCCGGTTTAGGAGAAGTTCTGCAGCAAATCTCTAGAGTCATTCGCTGCCGATCCAGATCTTGTCCCCCAAAACCGTGTCAGTCAGAATGCCCGCCGATGGTTTTTCTAAACTTCACAACATCTGCGAGGTACAGATGGTAACTGTCTTGGCTTTAGCTCGTTTCTGCTTTCGTTATCCTGAGCATTTTCCCGGCGTTGCTCCCACAAGCTTTCGGTACTCCTCAGCAGTAGAAATAAGTCCAAGAACCCAAGCAAGACTCTGAGCCAGTTGGCCGGGAGAGAGTAAATTTTGGGTGCTGTTGCACCAAGATCTATCAAGATCTACAGCCCGCCTACGCGAAGGAAAGAGTGAGATGTCAGGCTTCCTGACTTCAATTGGTGGCTGGCAAGTAGCCACTGCGATCGCTGGCTGCGTTGAGTATCTTTTTTGCGCAAAAGGCAGTGTTTTGTTGGGGTTCCAGAGGCAAGAGAGGAACAGCCGGTTTCTTCCTTGGCGGGCGGGATCCCAGTTGAGGGCGAATTGAACGCAGGAAAATTAGAAAACTCAGTATTTGGGATGGCACACAACATGACTGCACAAACCATGACATTGGGGTATGCCCGCATGGGCAAGCGCCGCGAGCTCAAAAAAGCTTTGGAAGGCTTTTGGAGTGGTGCCCTAGGGTCAGAGGCTCTGCTGGCTACCTTTTGGGATTTGGAGACTCAAGCCTGGCAGACTCAGCTACAAGCTGGGATTGATCACATTGCGGTAGGGGATCAGACTCTCTACGACCATGTACTGGACTGGGCCACCTGGCTGGGGCTGATCCCCTCTCGGTTCCGAGGTCTGTCGGGTTTAGACCGCTACTTTGCCATGGCGCGGGGGCGGGAGGGCCTGCCGGCTTTGGAAATGACCAAGTGGTTTGACACCAACTACCACTACTTGGTACCCGAAATTGAGCCGGAAGCCGATCCCAGTCCTAACTTTGGGGATTTTTTGGAAAGAGTTCGGCGGGCCCAAGGGATCCTAGGGGAGCGCACCAGCCCCGTTGTCCTCAGTCCAGTGACTTTGCTCTGCCTTAGCCAGCGATCTGGGGATCTGCGGGCGGACTTGGAAAAGCTCCTTCCTCTGTACCGGGATCTCCTCCAGGAGTTAAAACAGCTGGGGATCCCAGAAGTCCAGATTCACGATCCCATTTTGGTTACCAGCCAGGGAAGTGGCCTGCGGGAAGCTGTGGAAATGAGCTACCGCCAGTTGGCAACCGCCGGGATCCCTATCCACTTGGTCACCTACTTCGATGACCTGGGGGAGACTTACCCCTGGGTGGTGCAACTGCCGGTGGCCGGCATTAGCCTTGACTTTACCCGTGGCCACACCCTGGATCTGGTAAGAACCTATGGCTTTCCGGCTGACCAGATCCTAGGTGCTGGCGTAGTGGACGCTCGGAATGTCTGGAAGGTTCAGCCTGAGACCGTCTTGGCCAGCCTGCGGGAGCTGCAGGGGGTAGCTCCCAACCTACGGGTGCAGCCTTCCGCTTCGTTGCAATTTGTGCCCCACGACGCTGCTCTGGAAGCCCAGTTGCCGGAACCCCTCAGAAATGTCCTCAGCTTTGCCGAACAGAAGCTGGCCGAAGTAGCTCTCCTGGCGCGAGCCCTCAACGGCGAAGACACTGCTGCCCAGCAGGCGGAAATCCAGCAGCAGTGGCAGAGCTTTGCGCAGTTTAGCCCCCCCAACCCCCAAGTGCGCCAGGCTTTGGCCAACCTCAAGCTCCAGGACTTCGAGCGATTCCTGCCCTACGAGCAGCGCCTAAGTCGGCAGGTTCAGCTACCACCTTTGCCCACCACCACCATTGGCTCCTTCCCCCAAACTCCAGAGGTGCGGCAGTGGCGAGCTAAGTACAAAAGAGGGGAGGTTTCGCAGGCGGAGTACGAAGCAGCCATTGACGCTGAGATTGCCAAGTGCATCCGCATTCAAGAAGAGATTGGCCTGGATGTGTTGGTGCATGGGGAATTTGAGCGCACCGACATGGTGGAGTACTTTGCCCAGAAGCTGGAAGGCTTTGCCTTCACTGAACACGGCTGGGTGCAGAGTTACGGCAGCCGCTGCGTGCGCCCTCCCATTCTCTACGGCGACGTGGTTCGCCCCCAACCCATGACAGTGCGGGAATTCCAAGTAGCCCAGTCCCACACCCAAAAGCCGGTGAAAGGCATGCTCACGGGGCCAGTGACTATGCTCAACTGGTCCTTTCCCCGTGTTGATATTCCCCGGCGGGAGCAGGCTTTGCAGATTGCCCTGGCCTTGAGAGCCGAAGTGGCAGATCTGGAAGCGGCTGGAGCGGTGATGGTGCAAGTGGATGAGCCGGCACTGCGGGAGGGGCTACCTCTGAAAAAAGAACGCTGGCCAGAATACCTCAGCTGGGCAGTGGATGCCTTTCGCCTAGCTACCGGCGGGGCCAAGCCGGAAACCCAGATTCACACCCACATGTGCTACTCAGAGTTTGGGGACATCATCGAGCACATTGAGCGGCTGGATGCCGACGTGCTTTCCATTGAAAACAGCCGCAGCAACAACAAAACCCTGCTGCAAATTGCCCAGGCTGGGTATCGTCACCAGGTGGGCAACGGCGTTTACGATGTCCACAGCCCTGCGGTGCCGAGCGTTGAGCAAATCCTGCAGCAGCTGCGCACAGGACTGGCCCACTTGCCTGTGGAGCAAACTTGGGTTAATCCCGATTGTGGCCTCAAGACCCGCCGCTGGGAGGAGGTGATCCCCGCACTGAAAAATATGGTGGCTGCCGCTCATCAGCTAGGGGAGGAGCTTCTGGAAACCCAACCTGAGGGTCTGCGCGAGTAAGGCCCACGACCCGCTGATGTAACTGGTCGGGCTGGCTTGACAAGTCGCCGCGGGCGGTGCCGCTGTTGTGCTGATGCGGCTGGCTTAGGGCCTACGGTCTGCTGATGCAACCGGCAAAGCTGCTCTCCGGGATCTCAAAAAGCTTGTGAAGAGCAAAGTAGGGATCCCGGTAGCCCCTCAGCGCAGATCATACAGGCGCCCTCCCTCCATGCGCACCACCCGGTGGCCGGCCCGCTCCACCAGATAGGGGTCATGGCTGGTCATGATGACGGTCACCCCAAAGGAATTGAGCCGCTCCAAAATCTGGAGAACCAAGAGGGAGTTTTCCGGATCTAGGTTTCCTGTTGGCTCGTCCGCCAGCAGCAGCACCGGCATGTTGACAATGGCACGGGCCAGGCTAAGGCGCTGCTGTTCCCCCCCCGAAAGCTCATGGGGAAAGTGATCTCGCTTTTCGGTCAGCCCCACCATCTTTAGGGTCGGCCCGATGCGACGGCGGATTTCTGCGGGGGACAGCCCTTGGGCGCGCAGCACGAAGGCCACATTTTCTGCCAGGGTGCGGTTGGCCAGAAGGCGATAATCTTGGAAAACCACCCCCAAGCGCCGCCGCAACATGGCCAGCGGACGAGGTGGGATGCGATAGGGTCGCCGCCGCCCTTCAGAAGAAAAGAGACAGACTTGATCGACGATGACCGTGCCCTCGGTGGCCTGTTCCGCCCCGTAGAGTAGCCGCAGCAGGGTGGACTTGCCCGCCCCGGAGACCCCAGTTACGAACACGAACTCGCCGCGGCGCACCTCCAAGTTCACATCCTGAAAAATTAAGTTGCCGTTGGGAAAGACCTTGCTCACGCCCCGCAAGGACACCATGCTGGCCGGGGTTTCCAGGGATCCGGATTGAGTGCTGCCGTAAAAGCCCAGGGTGGCCTCTGGATTGGCCGGGGCAGGGAGATGAGGAGTCGGAGCCGTACCCGCCCAACGGTGTAAGCGAGGAGGATAGCCGATGTGCTGACCGATCACCATAGTAAGCGCCTAGACAGAGGAGGGAGAGAGCGCCGGCAGACTAGGGGCGCAAACGAGAAGAGGGATCCCACAGCACTCGCCAGACAAAGCTGGGCAGAGCTAACATGCGTCGCCAGCGCCAGGGTTCCTGATAGAGACGATACAACCATTCCAGGTGATGGTCACGCCACCAACGGGGCGCTCGCCGTTTTTGGCCGGCCCAAATGTCCAAGCTGCCCCCCACCCCCATCCAGATGGCTTGGGGCAAAAGGGGACGCCACTTCTGGATCCACAGCTCCTGGCGCGGGGATCCCAGCCCCACCCACACCAGTTGCGGTCGAAATTCCTGGAGAGCTTGCAGAAGCTCTTTTTCTTCCTCGCTAGAGAAGTAGCCGTGGTAGCCCCAGAGGGCCAAAGCAGGACACTGGGCTTGCCAATATCGAATTGCTGCCCGGTTGACTTCCGGCCTTCCCCCCACCAGGGCCAAGCGCCACCCCCGTTCTGCCGCCAACGGGATCAGGGTTTCTGCCAGCTCGATCCCCGGCACCCGCTGGACGCGGATCCCCTGCCGTCGCAAAGCCCACACCACCCCAATGCCATCGGGGATCACCAGCTCCGCCGCTTGCAGCACCTGGGCAAAGGCCAGATCCCGCTGCGCCTGCATGATCATTTCCGGGTTGCAGGTAACCACCTGAGCGCCCTGCCCCTCCCGAATACGCGCCTCAATCCAGGTGGCGTAGCTCTGTAGGCTGGCCTCCGGCAGAGCAAGGTGCAGGTTCACGCCCAGAATCGCATGGATGGATAACGACACTACCGACCGAATGCTGGCCCCCACTGGAGCCGTTGGACACGCTTTTAAGATAGCCCGGACCTTCTCCCAGAGGGAGAGGGGAGTTCGAGGAGGCATTTCATGGCTATTTGACCACGAAAATCTCTTCCCTCAGGCATCCGCGGCGGCATCCACGGCGTATCTCCATCAGACCAGGCCAGAGGGAATTGCCCGACCCAGAGCAAGCCCCTGAAGGTTGGTTGCCATCTTTCGAGACAGGAGACTTGAGATGAAGACTGCAAAGACTCCCTTCGCTCTGCCTCAATTGGCCGCCGAATGGGATCCCAGCCCTGCAACCTCCCGCCGCAGCTTGTTGTTGGCTGGTTTGCTGGCGGGCGTAGGTGGAGCAATTGGATTGCGCACCCTGCCCGGTGCCGCCCAGTCCAACACTGCCGACATCGCCATCCTCAACGCCGCCATCGACTTGGAACAGCAGGCAATCTGGGCCTACAAAACCGCTGCCGGCAAGTTGAGCAATACTGAGGTGGGCAAGATCGTGTTGGAAGTGGCCACCAAGAACCTGAAGGATCACGAACAGCACCGGGATCTGCTGGCGGGCGCCGTGCGGCAACTGGGGGGGATCCCCTCTCGGGCCCGGGATAGCTACGACCTTTCCACCTACATCGACAACAAAGAAGGCAATCTCGACTCCGATGCCAACATTGCCAAGCTGGCCCTGGCTCTGGAGTTTGATGCAGCCTTGGCTTACAACGACGCGTTTACCCAGCTTTCCAACAAAGACCTGGTGGCTGCCGCCAGCACCATTGGCCCCAACGAAGTTGCCCATGCCACTGCAATCCGGGCCGTGTTCCACAGCCTTGATCCCAGCATTCTGGTGGTGCCTGCCCCCTTTGTCAGCGCCGAGACTCGGGAGCGCTGGATCCTGAAGGTGTAGAGCTGTTGGTAACCCCTGCCGGCGATGAGGCGATGATCTGCAAAGCCTTCCAACGTCCTCTGTAGGACTTGGGGCTTGGAGATCTTTGGAGGTTCTTTGGAGGTCAAGGTGTTCCACACCGCTGTCGCAATCGCCTTCTTCTGAACGCCTCAGCTTTTTTTCGCTTCCTAACCTGTGTGGAGAAAGCCCTATGCCAATGACGCGGCGGTTGCTGTTGCTCAGTGGGCTGGGATCCCTGCTCAATGCGGGGGCCATCTTGGCCGTGGATCGGTGGCGACAAGCCAGCTCCGTTGCGGAGCGGGATCCTGTCGAAGCAACGGCGGCAGCAGAGGTAATCATTCGGGGGTTTCAATACCTGCCCTCGGAGGTTACCCTCAAGCGGGGGGGCAAGGTGACCTTCACCAACCTGGATTCCACCCCCCACACGGCTACTCCTGTGGAGGGAGCGCAGTTTCAAGGGACGGGACGGCTAAGTCGCAACGAGAGCAAAGCGGTGGTGTTCGAAGTAGCTGGGATCCAGGAATATTTCTGCGATATCCACCCCAGCATGGTGGGCCGCATTGTCGTCGTCGATTAGGTGAAGGCCATGCAAATGGAACCCCTGGGATCCCCTCTTCCCTTCTGGAACATTTGTCGGCGGGTGTACCTGGTTTGGGCCGTCCTTTTGGGGATTGGGTTTGCTGCCACCCAGTTTCACCAAGAGGCCAACATCAACTGGCTGTGGCTGGTGATTTCCCTGATTGGGTTGGGCTACATGGTGCGGCAGACTAGCTTGCCGGAGTTTCGAACAGCCGGACTGGCCCACCTCTACTTTGTGGGTTTGGTGTGGACGTTGGTGATCGCCCAGGGCATGATCCTCTCGGTGCTGCCCTTTGTCGGGCGTACCCCTTTGGCAGCTTTGAGCCCATACCTGGGGGTGTTTTGGCTGTGGCAAATGGGGCTGGGTCACTGGCTCAACGGCTTGGTGGATCCGCCGCGCCTCCCCTACTGGATCACCGGTGGGATCCAGATCCTGGCCGGAGTTGCCTGCCTGCTGTGGGGGCTGGAATGGCAGTTTGCGGTGGCAGGGGGAATCGGGGCCTTGGCCATGCTTCTTTTGATCCGGTTGCACTGACCCGTTCACTGATCTGACTTTGGGGTCTTATCCAGGCGCACTCGCCAAACTTCACCTCCCACGGCCACCTCATCTCCTGAGCGCAGCTTGCGTCCCCGCCGGGTTTCCACCTCGCCATTCACCCGCACTTGCCCCGCTTGGATGAGCTGCTTGGCCTGCCCGCCGGTGGGAACAACCCCCGCCAGCTTGAGGAACTGATCCAGCTTGATTACAGGATCCGTCGCCGGCTGGGGATCCCTTTGAGGAGTCTCCGCTATCACTTCACCCAAATGGTTTTGACATTTACAAATTCCAGGATCCCTTCCCGACTCAGTTCCCGTCCATATCCTGAGCGTTTGATGCCACCGAAGGGAAGGCGCGGGTCGGACTTGACCATGCCATTGATGAATACGGATCCCGCCTCCAGCTCCTCCAGCAGGCGCTCTTGTTCCTCTGGATCGGTTGTCCAGGCGCTGGCACCCAGGCCAAAGGGCGTGTTGTTGGCCAGCTCAATGGCTGCCGACACATCCGGGACGGTGAACAGCAGCGCCACCGGCCCGAACACCTCCTGGTGGGCCACCGGATGATCCGGGGGGATGTCGCTCAGGATCGTGGGCGGGTAAAAATTCCCTCCCCAGGGGGAGCCACCGATGTGAACTTTGGCCCCCGCCTGCACCAAAGCCTGCACCTGTCCATCCACCTCTTGCAGGATGCTGGGGGTAGCCAGAGGCCCCACGTCCGTTTGCGGATCCAAGGGATCCCCTACCTTGAGCCGGCGAAATCGCTCCGTCATGGCAGCCGTGAAAGGTTCAGCGATAGCCCTGTGCAAGATAAATCGTTTGGCGGCAATGCAGGACTGGCCGTTGTTGATCAGACGGGCCGTGACCGCTGTGGCAACTGCTGCCTCCAGATCGGCGCTGGGCAGCACGATGAAGGGATCGCTCCCTCCCAGTTCCAACACCGTTTTTTTCAGATATTGACCGGCCAAACGGGCCAGGCTGGAGCCGGCGGCTTCGCTCCCGGTGAGGGCGGCCCCCCGCACCCGTTCATCCGCCACCACCTCTGCCACCTGGGCTGCTGTGATCAGCAGGGTTTGAAAGACCCCTGGCGGAAATCCCGCCTCCTGAAAGATCCGCTCCAGGGTCAAAGCCGATTGGGGCACGTTGGAAGCATGTTTCAGCAAGAGGGTGTTGCCCGCCATCAGGGCCGGGGCGGCACAGCGAAACACCTGCCAAAAGGGAAAGTTCCAGGGCATCACCGCCAAAATCACCCCCAGCGGCTGGTAGCGGATCCCGCTGCGGCTGGCATCGCTGGCGTTCGCGTAAGCGTTGCGTAGCAATATGGAGCGCTCGGCCAAGAATCCCTCTGCCTCCTCGGCATAGTAGCGACAAACCCAAGCGGATTTTTCCACTTCGGCAACGGCAGAGGCCAAGGTTTTGCCCATCTCCAAGCTGATTAGGCGGCCAAACTCCGCTTTGCGCTCCTCCAGGATCCCTGCTACCCGCTTCAGCCAGGCGGATCGTTGAGCAAACGGGATCCGACGATAGCTCTGGAACCGCTCGTGGGCTTGGGCAATACAGCTCTGGATCTGCCCAGCGTCGAAAACGGGGTAGCGAGCCAATTCCTCTCCGGTGGTGGGGTTGATGCTGACCAGGTGCCCCTTCGCGTAAGCGTTGCGTAGCAATATCGTTTTCCCTCAACGCCTGTTTCTCCACTCTGGCATTTGCGCTCTGCCTGGAATAGTGCTCCGCACTGCTACTGCGTTCGCGTAAGCGTTGCGTAGCAATATGGAAAGATTTGTGGAGTGGAAGACTTAGCGTTCCAGGCTGCCCATGGAGTCCTTGGCCGTTGGATCCTCGGGAGCAGACCAGAACTCATAGGCTGCTTGCGACAAGCTGGCGATCAGCCCTTCGGCTCTGGGATCGTTGGGGGTTTCTCGCTTCACCCACACCGCCGCCACATAGCGCCGCCCGTTGGGCAAATCCAGGATCCCGGCATCTCCCACCACGGAGCCCAGGGTTCCCGTTTTGTGGGCAATGCGCACCTCTTGGCCCAGATTGGGCCGGAAATAGGAGAGCCGTTGGGTGCGCCAGAGAATATCCAAAAAGCGGTCGCGGCTGCGGCGGTTCAACATGCGCCCCTGTTCCACCTGGCTGAGCAACCAAACCATGTCGCGCGGGCTGCTGGTGTTGGTGCCCTCCAGATCCGGTAGCCACCATGAAATTTGCGTGTGTTGTAGCCCCCACTGGCGAAATTTTTGGTTGAGAGCCTCCTGTCCACCCAGGCGATCGATGATCAGATTGGTGGCGAAGTTGTCGCTGAGGGTGATCATCAGGGTGGCCGCTTCCAAAGCAGAAACCTGGGATCCCAGCGGGCGGGTTTGCAGCACGCCTGCCCCCCCTCCCTTGAGATCTTCCCGCAGGGTGAGCCTCTCATCCAGCCGCACCTGTCCGGTTTCCACAGCCTGGAAAAAAGCCAAGAGAATGGGGATCTTGATCACGCTGGCGGCAGGAAAAGCCTGATCCGGCCTAACCCCAGCAAAGGCGCCAGTTTCCACCTCCCAGAACAGAGCCCCTGCCGTCAAGCCCGGTTGGTCGGCCAAAGCGGCCAAGCGCTCCTGCAAAGCCGGGATCGCTTCTCCCGGCAGAATGTTACTCGGGAATGCCGACGGGGGAGGATCCCCAAGCTGCGTCGTGGACTGTTCTGTCCGGCCAGCGGTGGTCGATTGCAGCAGTTGCGAGAGGCCCGCCATCGTCAGGCCCAGGATGAGACTTAAGCTCAGTCCCCTGAGCAACACTTGCCCGAGAGATGGAGAACGTCTCAAGCGGCGAGGCCGGGCAGCCCGTTGGCGCAGACGAGCAATGGCTTTCTGGCGAGCAAGACGCAGCGGTTGAGGAGGGGAAACCGACAGGGATCCCCTAGGGGCAGGAAGCAGGCGACCAGAACCTGTTTGCGGCTTTGACCCCTCTGGAGGCGGGACGGCGTTCTTGGCAGGTTGTGGAGGGCGGCGGGGATCCCGCGACTTCTCTGGCAAAGGCCTACGGCCCGCTAGCGCGGATGGATCGGTGCCTTTCCTCTCCCTTGCTCTGGTCATAAGAACGATTGCCTTAACACCATACTTCTGACAGACACTGCTGGCAGTTTCACCGACTCCACTCCGGTGAGCTTGGCTTAATTAAACCCACATTAAACCCACAAATTGGCCAACCTGCCCTGACCTAGATTGCAAAACGCCCATCAAACCGTCCTCGCGACACGAAGCCTAGCAACAACCCCGCCAAAGGCAGGATGAGTCCCTGTTGCCAGAGCATCCACTCGGAGTCGTTTTAAAAACTTAGGTTGATCCGTGACCCCCCTTTCCCTCTGGAAGAGGGGCTGGGAATAGTCGCGGAAGCGGCGCGGAGCGCTTTTGCCAAGTCCAGGAAAACCGTCAGATCTGTTCTCTCTGAGGGGGCTCACACCCACGGGGAGCCAGCTCCCGGCTAGCCCTTGCAGAGCCGATACACGGGCAAAGTGAAATGAAAGCTGCTGCCTTTGCCCAAGGAAGACTCCACCCAAATCTGGCCGTAGTGAGCGCGCACGATCCGTCGGCAGAGGGAAAGGCCGATGCCATAGCCCTCCTGCTGTTGATCCCGGGACAGACGGACAGAATCGGAGAAGATGCTCTCTTGGTCGGCTTCCGGGATCCCAGGGCCAGTATCGCTGACGGTCACCTGCACCTTTTGGCTGGTGCGATGGAGGACATCGAGGCGGATGGATCCCTCGGCAGGGGTGTACTTGATGGCGTTGTCCAGCAGGTTGAACAGAACTTGGCGGATCTTGTCGGGATCCACATGGACGGAGGGCAGATCCACGGGAATATCCGCTTGAAACTGCAGCCGCTTGCCTTGAATGCGCGGCCATAGCTCCTCGATCACCGCCTGACACAAGCCGGGCAACTGGGTTTCTACGGCTCGAATCCTCAGCTCCGAGGCAGCGCCACGGGCCGACTCCAGAATGTCGGTGATCATGCTGTCCATCTTGCGCAGTTGCTGGCGGGCATGGTCGAACAACTGCCGTTCCAGCGCTTTGTCCAGGGATCCCTCGCGCCCCTGCTGCAGGGTTTCGACCGCCAGAGCCGTGGCCGTCAGGGGACTGCGCAAATCATGCACCAGCATGGCCAGAACGCGATCTTTGAAGTCCAACTGCTCCCGCAATTGGGCCCGCTCCTGCCGCAGCAAAAACACCTCTTCCGACATTTGCAACAGTGCCTCAGTGGTTGGAGGGGAGGTGGGATGCCGTCCTGCCCCCTCTTGTTCGTGGAAGCGGACCGTAGGTCCATGGGAAGCCATTCGCGTCAGCGGGCCGGAGGCCAAAGCCGCCTGGCCTTGCCAACGGGGCCACCACACTTCCAACTGCGTCGCCAAGTCTTCGCCTGCCAAAACCTGAGCAGGCAAGGGTTCAGCCTTGACCAGAGCCGGGGTCACCACCAGCTTGTAATGCTCCGCCAGGTAGGGGTGCTCCTCCAGCGGCACCACTTCCAGTTGGGCAGGGTATTGGCCGGGCAACCCCTGGATGTGCTGGCGCAGATGTTCCTCAAGTTCGGCAACGACAGCTCGACTCTTGGCAAACAACAGCAGGCGAATGACAGAACGAGCGGAGGTGAGGTCTGGCGAAGTCTGCATAGGCCAAAGTCCAGTCGCGTTAGCGCTCGCGATAGCGGTGCGTAGCACATTGCGTAGCATTAAAGCCAAAGGTTGGCGTTTCAGCAGCCGGGATTGCCGTGCGCTCGTTCGCGGAAGCGGACCGTAGGTCCAACCGTAGGAGCCATTGCTGCTTGTTCCTTCCTAACACCTAATCTTGGGAAAAGCTTAAGAAGCGACATGGAGTGTAACAAGAAAGACCTTTCAGTGAAACAGGTAGGCCAGCCCCACCAGCAGGGCCACCAACCCCACCGCTGTCAGGGTGAAGTGAAGCAGGGAAGTCTTGCCTTTGCGCACCATGTTGCGCATGGCCAGGCGGGTGTAACTCAGCTGGGGGGGGGATCCCGCCCCAACCGAAGGAGAATCTGCAGAAGAAGGCTGCGCCATCAGGATAACCAGAGCGATAATTTACCCTAGCTTCAGGCTAGCTTAATCTGCTCCTCCGGATAGAGGTGTTTCCCAAGCTTCGACCTTCCCGCTGAAGAAGGGCCATAGCTGTCGCGCGGGGATCTTCCGGTGCCAAAATAACGACAGCATCCCCCTCTTTTGCCCCCCATGTTGCAAGTTCAGCATCTTTCCTACCATCCGGCAGGCGTTTCCCAGCCCATTCTCAACGATCTTTCCTTTGAGTTGGGCCTGAACCAGTTGGGGCTGATCGTGGGCAAAAGTGGGGCGGGCAAGAGCACCCTGCTGGAGATTTTGGCTGGCTTGGCGCGGCCCACCCAAGGACGGATTACCTGGGGAGGGGCAGAACTTTCCCCCAACCGCTTGCGCAGCATGGCGGGGTTGGTGTTTCAGTTTCCAGAGCGCCACTTTTGCGGCTTGACGGTGCTGGAGGAAATGCGCTTTGGTTATCCAGAGCTACAGAGAAAAGAGATCGAAAACGCCCTCAGACAGGTGGGATTGGAAGGGATCCCTCTACATACCTCCCCAAACCGCCTCAGCGGCGGGCAACAGCGGCGCTTGGCCCTGGCCGTCCAGTTGATCCGTGGCCCGTTTTTGCTGTTGCTGGATGAGCCGACGGCAGGATTGGATTGGTCGGTGCGACGGCAGTTGATCGAGCTGTTGGCTCGGCTAAAGTCCACCTGGACGGTGCTGGTGGTTTCCCACGACCCGGAGGAGCTGTCCTCCATTGCCGATGTGCGGTGGACATTGCAGGCGGGATCCCTGAAGCTGTTGCCGACGGAGGCTTTGCTTCACAGGTAGCGGCGGGGATCCACCGGTTGGCCATTGACGCGCACTTCAAAGTGAACATGGGGCCCGGTGGAGAGGCCGGTGGAGCCGGAAGCAGCAATTGCTTGCCCCCGCTGTACCTGCTGGCCTACCCCAACGGCAACGCGGCTGTTGTGGGCGTACAGGGTGGTGATGCCGCCGCCGTGATTCACAATCACCGTATAGCCGTAGCCGCCGTACCAACCGGCGTAGATGACGGTGCCCCGGTCGGAGGCTCTCACCGCAGTGCCGGTGGGCACACCAAAATCGATCCCCGCATGAAAGCGGCGACTGCGGTAGATGGGGTGAACCCGCCAGCCAAAGCCACTGGTGATCGGCCCGCGCACCGGAGCGATGAATCGGCCCGTCCCTTGAACGGGATCCCTGCCCCCCTGCTGTTGGGCCTGCTGGGCGATCAGTTGCTGGATGAGGAGAGTCAACTGTTGGGAATCGGCTTCCAGCCGCCGTTGGGCTGCTTCATAGGCCGCGCGTTCGTTGGCCAAGCGGCTCAACAGCTGCTCTTGGGCGACCGCCTGCTGCTGCAGTTGGTTCTTCTGGGCGGCCAGCTCCTGCAAAATCAAAGAGATCTCGTTGCGCTGCATCTCCAGGGCAATGCGCTGTTGATCCACCTCCTTGGCCATTGCTTGCAGCTCTTGGATCAACTGCCGATCCGCCTCGATCAACAGTTGCAGTTGGTGGCGGCGGTCGAAAAACTCGTTCAAGTCACGGCTGGTGAGCAGCAGAGCCCACCAATGTTCAGCCCCCTGCCGCTGCATGTAGCGCAAACGGGCCGCCGTGCCCTGTTGCTGCCGTCTCAGGCGGTCTTCCAGCTCCTGTAGCTCCTTTTGAGCTTGCTCCAGGGCTTTCTGGGCTTGTTCCAGACGATACTGATTGTCGCGAAGGCTGGATTCGGTCTGTCGAAGGTTTTGCCGCAGGGATCCCATGCGGCGGCGGGCTTCTTCTTCTGCTTGGCGCAGTTCTCCCAAGCGGCGCTGAGTGCTCTGGATTTGGTGCTGGATCTGCTGCTGCCGCTGTTGCAATTGGTTGACATTCTGCGCCTGAGACGGGGCAACCCCCCCCAGTCCCCCCAACAGCAAGAGGGTGAGCAATCCGAGCGCTATCCACCCTTTTAGCCTGTGTGCCCCACGACTGAGACTCGTCATTCCTCACACCCTCTGCGACTGACCCATCGACCCTAAGGATACAAAGATCCCCACGGATCTGAATCGGGCCTGAGCTGGCTATTTAGGGCTACTCCGAACAGCAACAGAAGAGCCAGACAGTAGCGACTCCACCTCCGGATCCCACAGGCCTGACGGCATGCAACTCAAGCGGCAGCAACCTCAACGGACTAGAAAAACTAGGAAATGACGATAAACTGGCCGCTCACCTGCTGGCAAACCTCACGCTTAGAAGGCCAACCAAAAAGTTGCCTCATACAGACGGGATACCTTGCGGCACCTTTGGTTTGAGGAATCTTCCTCCTCTTCTCTGCTGAGTTCAGCACCGGTTAGGGAGACAACAAGGCCAGAGCAGGAACCAGCAACGCCGTGAAAAGCTGGGAAAAGCAAACACTCCGGCAAAGGCCACGAACGCGCAAACAGTTGCCCCTATAAAACACCGGCTTTGCTTGTTCCTGAGTCATCTGCTAGGCTTTCCCTTGAAAGAAAAGACGTTTAGGCTTTATGGTTTGTCATTATTTCATTGGCAGGCTGACTTTTTCGTTTTTGGATTGCAATTAAACTTAAGCTAAACCCAAGCAACTGCAAAACACTGAGCGGGTATTTTCCTACAGATGGCATTCGAGGATGCTGAGTGCAGTTTCAGAAAAGGGTCACAGCACCCCTGGTTACTCCATCTGTGGCAGCAGCCGCTGATTGCCGTGATCCGCCTCTGGGCCAGCCCAGCCCAAGCTCTCGAGGGAGCCATGCTGGCCATCCGAGCCGGGATCCGCCACATTGAAATCACCACGCAAGTTCCCCAATATCTGGAGCTGATTGCCCAACTGCGACAAGACCACCCGCAGTGTTGGATAGGGGTGGGCACTGTTCTCGATCGGCAGGTGGCGGAGCAGGCTTGGCAGGCAGGAGCCCAGTTTTGCGTTTGCCCCTTCACCGATGAGCAAGTTATCCGCTGGGGTCGGGAAGTAGGGCTGCCCATCGTGCCCGGTGCCCTCACCCCCAGCGAGATCTGGAGGGCGTGGCAGGCGGGGGCAACGGCAGTAAAGGTGTTTCCGGTGGAGAGCATGGGGGGATCCCGCTACCTGCGCCATCTACAATCGGTGCTGGGATCCCTGCCGTTGATCCCCACCGGGGGAGTCACCTTGGCCAAGGCAGCGGAATACCTGCAAGCAGGGGCCTGGGCAGTGGGCATTGCCGGGGATCTGTTCCCGACAGAGGATTTGGACTCAGGCTGCCATCTGTTGGAGAATCGACTACGACAGGCGCTGCAGCAGCTTGCGGAGCAGAGAAACAAAACCTGGCCCAATCTGGGCAAACCAGTAGAATAAGGGGCGTGGTGTGAGTGAGGCCCGCATGGATGGATTTTTAGATCTCTATCTGCAATTCAACATCCCCAGCCCGGTTGAAGAAGCCACTTGGCGTCATTGGTTCGAGATCTGGCTGAAAGAGCTGGGAGTCCAGGAGCCATGCGAGCTCAGCCTTTGCCTCACTTCCGATGAACACATCCGCCAGCTCAACCGCGAGTTTCGCCATCTCGACGAGCCCACCGATGTGTTGGCCTTTGCCGCGCAGGAGATGTTTGCCCCCTTTGAGATCCAAGACGTAACGGGGGTACGCCTGCTGGGGGATATTGTGATTTCGGTGCCCACCGCCCGCGCACAAGCCAAGGCGCAGGGGCATCGTCTTTCGCAAGAGTTGGCCTGGTTGGCCAGCCACGGGTTGCTCCATCTGCTGGGGTGGGATCACCCGGATGAACTGTCCCTACAGCGCATGTTGCAGCAACAGCGACAGTTGCTTGCCGCCATCCAACTGGATGGGGAGGTGGCCCATGGCCAACAGCCCTAGTCGGTTGCCGGAGCGTTCTCGCCTGGCGGTGTTCCGGCGGCGCGTCCATTCCGGGCCCACCGGTGTAGACCCAGCGCCTATCTCTGAGGCCGATCCCGCAGCAACTGCCGAGCCTTCGGGGATGGATCCCTGGCGACGCCCCCCCTCTTGGCAAGTGGCCGACAACTTGGGCAAAAGTTTCTACTACGCGGGCAAGGGCTTGGTCTATGCCATCCGCACCCAGCGCAACTTGCGCATTCACATGGTGATGGCGGTGATGGCCTTTGGCCTTGGGCTGGGCCTGCAGCTGAGCGCCCTGGAAATGGCCGTGATTAGCCTAACCAGCGGTTTGGTGATGGCGCTGGAGCTGGTGAATACCGCTCTGGAAGCAGTGGTGGATCTCACCCTGGGCAGCAAGTACCATCTCCTGGCCGAGATCGCCAAAGATTGCGCGGCGGCAGCGGTGTTGATGGCGGCAGTGGCGTCCTTGATGGTGGCGGCTTGGCTATTTCTTCCGCCCTTGGTGTTGCTGCTGCAAGATGGCTTCCCGGCAGCAGGGTAGCTCCCCGATTGGACAGGGAGTTTCCTATCCAGACGGCTGGGAGTGGATCACCACCCGTCCTCCCTGCCGGTCCAGGTTGAGCAGTTTGGCCTCCGCTTCAATATCCAACTGCGCCCAAGCGCTGACCATCGCGGATCCCACCCGTTCCCGATTCTCGGGAGCACAGAGGGCCAGAAGAGTGGGGCCGGCTCCGCTGATCACCACCCCATAGGCTCCGGCAGCCATGGCTGCAGCTTGAACCGTTTTGAACCCAGTGATCAGCTCCATACGCGCCGGCTGGTGCAGCCGATCCTGCAGAGCCACCTTCAGCCAGTCCACCCGCCCCGACTGCAAGCTGCGAATGAGCAGGCCCAGATGGCTGCTGGAAAAAACCGCATCCGCCAAGCTGACGGATTTGGGCAGGATCTCGCGGGCCGCTTGGGTGGAAAGCTTAAAGTTGGGCACTACGGCCAGGATGCCAATGCTCTCATGCCACTCCACGGGACAAAACACCCATTGCCCCTGCTGTCCCTGCACACAAAGCTGACAACTGCCCTGCAGGGCGGGCACCACATTGTCTGGGTGGCCCTCCAAGGCAATAGCCAGTTGTAGAAGGGTTTCGGGAGCTAAGTTAAGCGCCCCAATGGCATTGGCCCCCAGTAAGCCGCCGACAATGGCGGTGGCAGAACTGCCCAACCCCCGCGCCAGGGGCACGTTGAGGGTGATTTCGATTTCTACCCCCGGCACAGGCTTACTCAGCAACTCAAAGGCGCGGCAAAAAGCCCGGTACACCAGGTTGTCCTTGCTTTGGCTGATGTGGTCGCTGCCACGGTAGTGGATGCTGAGGCCGGAAGGGATCTCGCGAAAATGGAAGTGATTGTAGAGCTCTAGGGCTGCACCGATGCAGTCGAACCCTGGCCCCAAGTTGGCGGTGGTGGCCGGGACGATGACCTCTACGCGTTCTTTGACCAAGGGGACAACTCCTCAGTGAACGGTGGGTAACTCAATGTCTGCGGGCTCCCATTATCCTACGAACGATGGCCAGACCTTGGATATTCTCGCCACCTCTGCTCGGTCTGCAGCTCGCCGAGGCAAACGCGCTGATCCAGCGGAGCTTTTGGACTATCCCGAAAGGTTTCTGACCATGATTGGTTCTTGTGACTTATTTGTGACTTCATTGAGTATCGGGAATGTTGGGCCTGTTTCAACTCCAGCCTTTGCCATTGGCTGAACCCATCAGGGATCCTGAAAGAAGTGCGGGAGGGATCGGGGGGTGCAGGGGCTGTCTTGGTTGGTGTTGGGTTTGAGCTATGTCGGGTTGGGACTGGGATCCCTGCCTAGGTTGCGTATGAACCGGGCCACCATCGCCCTGGTGGGATCCGCCCTGTTGATTGGCTTGGGGACCTTGTCGCTACGGCAGGCTTGGGAAGCCATTGACCCGACCACGATTGTGTTTCTCCTGAGCATGATGGTGGTAAATGCCAGCTTGTCCTATGGGGGGGCTTTTCAGTTGGCTTTGCTGGGCTTGATTCGGGTGAGCCGCAGCCCCTTTGGTCTGTTGATCATGCTGGTGTTCGGCAGCGGGCTGCTCTCGGCTTTCCTGCTCAACGACACGCTGGCGCTGGTGTTTACTCCCCTGACTTTGCAGGTCACAACGGTGCTGGGGTTAAACCCGATTCCCTATCTGCTGGGCTTGGCGGCAGCCACCAACCTGGGATCCGTCGCCACCTTGAGCGGCAACCCGCAGAATATCCTGATCGGCTCCTTCTCTGGGATCGGCTATCTGGAGTTTGCTGCCCAGATGACCCCCATTGCCGTGGTGGGGCTGCTGCTGGAAGTGGGGTTGCTGTGGCTGTACTACCCTGAGGTGCGCTCGTTGAAACCCTTTGCTCGGGTGCCTTGGCTGCCGCTGCGGCTCTACCCGCCCCTGTTGCGCAAGAGCGTGGTGATTACGGGGGGGCTGTTTGTGGCCTTTGTAGCCGGACTTCCCTTGGCAGAATCGGCTTTGGTGGCGGCGGCCCTGTTGTTGATTACCCGTAGGCTGAAGCCAGAGCGATTTTTGGAGCAGGTGGACTGGAATCTGCTGGTGATGTTTTCCGGGCTATTTATCCTGACGCGGGCAACGGGAGAGCTGGTAACTGCTTGGGGGATGAGCTTGGGATCCTTGGCAGAGAGTCTGGCGGGATCCCCTCTTGCCCTGCTGAGTAGTGTGGCCGTTTTATCCAACCTCATCTCCAATGTGCCGGCGGTGCTGTTGCTGCAATCGTTCCTGCCCCGACAGGAGACCACCGCTTGGCTGTTGCTGGCTGCTGGCTCCACTTTGGCAGGCAATTTGACACTATTTGGGGCGGTGGCCAATTTGATCACAGTCGAGGCAGCGGCCAAAAAAGGCTATGTGCTTTCGTTTGGGGAACATCTGCGCTTTGGCCTGCCCCTCACTCTCCTAACCCTGGGGTTCAGTGGGTTGTGGCTGTGCCAGCCTTTCCTGTCTTCTCCACCGCTCAGCTAGAAATCGCAGGAGCTCCGCACTGTACCCGTAGGGTCAGTGTCGGGAGGAATGCGGAAGTTATGATAGAACCATGACCCAAGTCCTGACCGTCCCCTGCAAGCTCAAGGTGTCCCAGTCGCAAGCCGCAAAGTTGGATGCGACAATGGATGCCTTTGTGCAGGCGTTGAACTGGGTCAACCAAAACACACCAGAAAAAGTAGTCAACGCAGTCAAACTCCAGTCCCTTTGCTATTACCAGATTCGCGCTCGGTTTGGCTTGTCCAGTAACTTGGCAAGGACTACGTCCCGCTTACGCGACCAGCAGGTCTGCAGACGGCTGGCCGGCGCCCGTAAAGTTGCCCAACAGAAAAACCGCCCCGTCAAAGCGTTCAAGAGAGGCTTTGCGACCTACGATGCCCGTATCTTTTCGTTTCGCGAGAAAGACTGGACGGTGTCGC
>NZ_JBSSBV010000023.1:0-40100 GCF_054059115.1 Thermostichus sp. MS-CIW-26 | reverse complement strand
CGTCCCGCTAACGCGAATGGAAACAAACAGAATGCTATCGCTGCATAGTTGAACAGTGATGTTCAGCAGTGTTCAGCGTAAATGTATCAGAACAAACAGCGATGACAACAGCAAGTATTAAGCCTCTCTTGGATGCCAAGCAACTGTTGCAGGCTTATGCGTCTGGCCAACGGGACTTTTCCGGCTCCAACCTGAGCGGAGCGCAGTTGAGTGGCGCGAATTTGAAGGGCATTATCCTACGGGATGCCGACTTGAGTGGGGCAGATTTGCGCGAGGCGGATTTGTCGGGAGCGGATCTCTCGGGAGCCGACCTGCGCGGAGCCAAGCTGCGACGGGTGAACCTGATTGGGGCTAAGTTGGTGAAGGCAGACTTGCGGGGGGCCAACCTCTACCGAGCCAAGCTGCTCAGGGCCGACCTCAGCGAAGCCGAGCTGAACCGAGCCGATCTGCGGATTGGGGCCGATCTGCGCGGAGCCATCATCACCAACACCCATTTCCGCGGTGCCCTTTACGACGAGTACACCAAGTTCCCGGATGGCTTTAACCCCACAGAGATGGGCATGTAGCCGGGGCTTCGCTCAGGGGATCAGGTTCTGCCACAGTTGGGCCATGCCTTCGGCAGCCGCTACAAAGGGCGGGTTGTGCAGGTCGGGCTTGTTGTAGCGCAAGGGATCCCCTGCCAGATCGGTAACCCTTCCCCCCGCCTGCTCCACAATGCACTGGGCAGCGGCAGTATCCCACTCCATGGTGGGGCCGAAGCGAGGGTAGAGATGGGCAGATCCTTCGGCCACAAGGCAAAGCTTTAGGGCACTGCCCACAGACTTCACTTCCAGAGAGCCACAGCGCTGCCGCAGCCGCTCGAGGAACTGCTCCGTCTCCGGGTTGCTGTGGGAACGGCTGGCCACCACTTGTAGGGGTTCTTGGGCGTAAGGGCAGGTGCGGATGGGCTGTTCGTGAACGCAGGACGGAGTCCTTTCCCTCTTGCAGGCCCCCAGCTTTTGCGCAGCCGCGTAGGTGAGGCCCAGAGCTGGGGCATGGACGACCCCCAGGATGGGGATCCCTTCCTCGATGAGAGCAATATTCACCGTAAACTGGCCGTTGCGCCCGATAAACTCTCGGGTGCCATCCAAGGGATCCACCAGCCAAAACCGCTCCCACTGTTGCCGCTCTGGGTAAGGGATCCCGCCCGATTCTTCCGAGAGCACCGGGATCCCTGGGGTCAGGTCTTGCAAGCCTTGCAGGATCAGGTGGTGGGAGGCCAGATCCGCCTCTGTAAGGGGAGAGGCATCCGCCTTGGCCCTTACCTGAAGCTGCTCCTGTCTGTAGATGGGCAAAATAGCCTGTCCTGCCGCCTCCGCCAGCCGACTTACCTTGGGCAAGAGAGCGGCCAGATCCTGAGCTTGCATAGGATCCCTCGCAGAGTTAGCAACGCACCGGAATGCCGTGGGCGGCCAAGTCGGCTTTGATTTGGGCAATCGTTAACTGGCCGTAGTGCAACAGAGAAGCCAACAGCGCTGCTTCTGCTCCCGCTTCCTGCAGAGCCTGGCGGATGTGGGCACACGCTCCTGCACCCCCAGAGGCGATCACCGGCACCGACACCGCCTCGGCCACCCGCCGGGTTAGCTCCAGGTCATAGCCGGCCTGGGTGCCGTCGGCGTCCATGCTGGTGAGCAAAATCTCCCCTGCCCCCCGCTCGGCCACGCTTTTGGCCCACTCCACCGCGTCCAGGCCCGTCGGCTGCCGCCCCCCGCGCACGTATACCTCCCATCCCCCTCCCTGCGGCTTGGCGCGAGCATCAATGGCCACCACAATGCACTGGGATCCAAACCAGCGGCTGGCCTGAGCCACGAGATCAGGATCCCGAACCGCTGCCGAGTTGAGGCTGACCTTGTCCGCCCCGGCCCGCAGCAGTTGTCGGATCCCCTCCAGATCGCGGATCCCTCCTCCCACCGTGAGGGGAATGAACACCTGCTCTGCGGTGCGCCGCACCACCTCCAGCAAGATCTCCCGCTCTTCGTGGGTGGCGGTGATGTCCAAAAAGACCAGCTCATCGGCTCCTGCCTGATCGTAAGCCTGGGCCAGCTCTACCGGATCCCCGGCATCCCGCAATTGCACAAACTGGATCCCTTTCACCACCCGCCCTGCCGCCACATCCAGACAGGGAATGATCCGTTTGGCCAACATCGCTCTCTCCCAAGGACTCCATACCGCTAACGCGAACAGAGGGGAACAACTGGGGATCGTTTTAGCCGAAGCTGATGACCAGGAAGGGTTCTTGAAACTTGGCCCCAGTCACCTGCCGACCTGCCAAGCTGGGGGGCAAGAACAAATTGCGCCGCTGATCCCCGGCGGTAATGGTCAGCTCCGGGCCTGACTGGCTCAGCTCGATTTGGGCCTTGCTGAAGCCGGGAATAAACAGCTTGACTGTACGGGATCCCTCGTCGATGGCCACGGGCGGCGGCACATCCGGCACAGCGAACATCCCCCCCACCGCTGCTTCCAAAGCCGACCAATCGGATCCCTGACGCAGGGGGAGTGTTCGTAGTGTCAGCGGGAAAAAATCGGCGGCCGAGACCTCTCCCGGAGCCAGAGGGGTAACCCAGAGGCCACCCACCGTCAGCCCCACCATCTGAGCACTCCCCCAAAGGTAACGGGCGGTTTGCACGGCCATCGGGTCAGGGGTGGTCACCAGGTGGGCCAACACGCGGCGCGGATTGGCAATAGCCTGTCGTCCCTGCTCCAAAAGGTTGGTCATGCCCCCCAACCGCTCTGGCAGATCCTCCAGGGAGGAAAATTCCACGGTGCTTACCGAACGCAACAAGGGCTCGGCAAAGGGTCGCAGGGTTTTGGCCAAGTCGGATCCCAAAAAAGCTTGGGAGGCTCGCCGCCAGTACCAACTGGCCACCTCCGGGATCCCAAAGGCCCGCAAGGTGGTCAGATCCCCTGGCCCATCGTAGAGAATGCAGTCGTATTGGCCGCTGGCATCGTAACGGCGCAGAGCTTCCAGGGCCAGGGCCTGATCCATGCCCGGCAACACCCCCAGTTCCTGGCCGTAGATCTCCCGGAAAAAGGGGGTGCGCACGTATCGGGCTTCCAGCTCTTTGGCCGCCGTCCAGAACTGCTCCAGCAGCTGGGTTGTCCGCAACTGCACCACGCTCAAGTTGGCAGCAATGGTCACCGGCTCGCCGGAAAGCGGGATCCCGCCCAAAAGCATTTCCAGCCCCGGCCCCGCCTGATGGCCCACCAACAGCACCCGCCGCCCCTGCTGGGCTGCGGCCCGAGCTGCCGCCACGGCCAAGGTGCTCCGACCTGTGCCCCCCTTGCCCAGAAAGGTGAGAATTTGGCTCATTCCCGCTCCTCCCGATTCCGCTCTCCCGCCTCTCCGTAGATATCGATGTACAGAGATTGACCTGCCAACTGAGCTGCGGCCATCATCACCTGTCGAATCGCTTGCAGGGTGCGCCCGCCCCGCCCGAATACCCGCCCCCGATCCTTCGGGTCAAAGGCCAGCCGCAGCCATACCTTTCGCCCGCCACAGGTGGTTTCCACATCCATTTGAAGAGAGGCGCTGCTGAGCAGCGGTTCGATCAAAAGATGGGCGAGAGCCTTGTAGTCTGGCATAGAGAGCTAGACGACAGGAGGGAACAACTGGCCAAGCCAAGCTTAGCCGACCCTAGGCCTCAACCGCTTCCTCAACCTGAGGCTTTTCAACTTCAGCTTCTGGAGGACTTAATTCTGCCGCTGCTGTCTCAGTGGCAGCTTCGCTCAATTCAGACTCGGGAACATCGGCGACCTCAGCCTCGGCCACGGATTCTGTTGCAGGGGCCTCTTCTGCCGCCTCAGGGATCCCAGCTTCAGGCTTGGCCATGGCCGGGATGCGAATCGAGGCAACCACTCCGCCTTCCCCTGCTTTCAACATCTCGTAGATGCCGGCCTTTTTGAGGAGACTGTCCACGGTCTCTGTGGGCTGAGCGCCACAACGCAACCACTTCAGCAAGCCTGCCGTTTGCAAAACCGTCTCCTTGGTGCGCGGGTTATAGTAACCCAGTTCCTCTAGCGGACGGGCTTCACGGCGGCTTTTACTTTCAATGGCGATGATGCGATAGCTGGGTTGCCGCTTTTTTCCGTAGCGCTTGAGCCGCAATTTGACCATGGGGTATCCACTCCTTGGGGGACGCTCCGCAAGCTGTAAAGATCCAAAAAATCCAAAAAAGAGTTCGCCTAGACCCGCCAAGCCTGCTGAAGCTCCAGAGCCTCGCTCCGAGCCTTTGGCGTTTGGCCGGTAGACACAGGCCTTTTATTTTAAGCGATTTTCTGCTTGACTGGAACTTGACTGGAAAATGTCCGACCCCGGTTTGGAAGGCAACCTTCATGGCAGAGTTGAAGAGAAAACCCTACACTCAGCAGCAACTCCCATGATCAACTACGCCGATTTGACAGACGAGCAGCGCCAGCTCTACCTCAAGGCCCTGATCGCGGTGGCCCGAGTAGATGGCCAGTTGGACGAAGAAGAAACCTCTTTCTTCATGCAAATCGCAGAAGGGGTAGGCATCGAAGCGCCACTGGCCCAAACCTATCTGGCCGATGAAACAGGTGCGCCTTTGGATATCAGTGGGATCCCGCCCATGCGCAATGCGGCAGGGGCCTTGATCCTGCGGGATTTGGCAGCAATGGCGGTGGTGAATAGCCAGCTGGTGGAAAAAGAAGAGGAGCTAATTTTCGAGATCGGCAAAGCCATGCAGTTCAGCGCTGAGGAGATCAACGAGTTTATCGACTGGGCCTTCATGGGACTGCAGTGGCAACTGAAAAGCGCATCTCTGCTGGAGCGCTATACCCAGCCCTCCCCCCAACCTTCTGAATGACCTGGGGTACTAGATAGCATCACAACGGCCAGCCCCCGCTGCAGATATTGACAGCCCAGTTTGGCGTTCCCCTGAGCCAAGCAAGGGGAGACTTTCATCAAGTTAAATCTGGCCATCGAGACTTAGCTGATAAAGCGATCCAGAGCCCGCTGCAACTCCTCCAGCTCCACTTCGATATTGCCGGTCTCGATGGCATGGCGGATGCAGTGGCGAATGTGATCGTCCAAAATCAGCCGCGCCACCCGATCCAGCGCTCCCTTGACGGCGGCAATTTGCAGCAGCACATCTGGACAAGGCTGATCCTGCTCGATCATGGAGCGGATCCCACGCACATGCCCTTCGATGCGAGCCAAGCGGTTGGTCAACTTGCGCCGAGACTGGGGATCATGATGGTGAGGCTGGGCCCGCCCAGACAGCGGCGGCTTTTCCAGCGCCAGCTCCCACTCCTCCTCCCAATCGGGTTCTGAAGGGAGCGGCGGAACGGAATGAGATCGAAGTGGGGGAACGGGATCCGACATGAGAAGGGCAAAAGACTGCTTGCATGATACTGCCTGGTTTTCCCCGGGAACGATGGGGTACTCTACAATAGAAAAAGATGTGAAATTTTGTAAAACCTCTCATACTTTGGCTCCATGACCTCTGTGCTCTCCCCCTTTGGCCCTGTAGAAGCGGATCTGGAGCGTTTACGCCAGAACCTAACGCGGTTGGTCAGTGCCAAGCACCCCATCCTGGCCATGGCTGCCGAACATCTGTTTTCGGCGGGAGGGAAAGGGATCCGGCCAGCCATCGTGCTCCTCATTGCCCGTGCCACCACCCCAGATGGAGAGATTACCCCACGGCATTGGCGCTTGGCAGAGATTACTGAGATGATCCACACGGCCAGCTTGGTTCACGACGATGTCATCGACGCTGCCGACGTGCGACGGGGCATCGATACGGTGAATACCCTCTTCGACAATCGGATAGCCGTGCTGGCGGGGGATTACCTCTTCGGCCAAGCTGCTTGGTACTTGGCCAATCTGGACAACCTGGAGGTAGTGAAGCTCCTTTCCAAAGTAATCATGGATTTGCCGGAGGGAGAGGTGCGCCAGAGCCTCACCCGCTTCGACCCGGATGTGTCGATGGAAGACTACCTGGCCAAGAGCTTCTACAAAACGGCCTCCCTCATGTCCGGCAGTTCCAAGGCTGCTGGCCTGCTGAGCGGGGTTAGCGAGGAAGTGGCGGATCGCCTGTTCGATTTTGGGCGGGATCTGGGCATTGCTTTTCAGATTGTCGACGATCTGCTGGATTTCACCGCTTCGGCAGAGACGCTTGGCAAGCCTGTGGGATCCGACCTCATCCAGGGCAACCTCACTGCACCCGTTCTGTTTGCCCTAGAGGAATTTCCCCAGATGCGAGAGCTCATTCTCAGGGAGCTGTCCAACCCGCAAGACCTGAAGCAGGCCCTGGAGTGGGTGTATCAAAGCGAAGGGATCCCACGCTCTCGTCAGTTGGCCCGCGACTACGCCCAGCGGGCTGCCGAAGCGCTGTATAGCCTGCCGGACTCTGCGGCGCGTCGTGCTTTGTTTCAGATGGTGGACTATGTGCTGGAGCGGCTGCACTGAGCAGTCCCGACAGGGTCAAGCTGGCTTTCTACCGGGCTGTGTTGCCCAACACTTGGGCCTCTGGAAGAAGCTCAGGATATTCTGGCGGGGCGAAAAAGTGTAGGCGATTTGGGGGCCAAAAGCGAAAAATGGTGTTGCCGATGATGTTTTCTTCCGGCAAGAAACCCCACACATGGGAGTCTTGGCTGTCGTTGCGGTTATCCCCCATCACAAAATAGGAGCGGGGAGGAACCACGAATTCGGATCCCTGATTGGGAACTCCAGGACAGCGCTCGCCAGGGCAAGAATAGTCGGGGGGGGCATAGATGTAGTCTTCCCGCAGCGGGATCCCGTTGATGATGACCTCACCGTTGGCGATGCGAATGCGATCTCCCGGCAGGCCGATCACCCGCTTGATGTAGGCCCCGTCGAAGTTCAGTTTGGCGGGAGGGTTGAAAACAATAATATCGCCTCGTCTGGGCGAACCAAAGCGGTAGCTGACCTTTTCCACCACCAGCCGATCCCCTTCTTCCAGAGTGGGCAGCATCGAATCGGAGGGGATCCAACGCGCCTCTGCCACAAAGGTGCGAATGCCGAAGGCCAGCAACAGAGCCAGCACCACCGTTAGAAGGTTTTCCCGTTGCGCCTGCCACCAGCTGCGGGATCCCGAGCTGGCAGGGGTTTCCCCTGATGGCGACTGGGGCTTGGGCAGAGGAGTTGGATCTTTTGACGGCATGGAAGCTAACGAACAAGACTTCACGATCTCAAGATTACCGCACCCCATCCAGGGCAGCAGAATGGGAGGCCCTCCCATTAAACCCCTGCCGGAGAGACGAATAGCCGGCAATAGCATAGGATGGGTATTCTGGTGTACCGTACTCGCGACTGTTAGCCCCTATGACGATTTCAACAGAAGAGCGCCTAGAGCGAGTCGAGCGCCTGGTCGAGGCCAATAGCCAAGCAATAGCTCGTCTCACCCAACAACAAGAGGAAGTTTTGAGGCGGATCGATCGGCTCTCAGGGGATAGCGAAAAACTCTCGGAGCGGGTTGAAAAGCTCTCGGGCGATGTCGAAAAGCTCTCGGGCGATGTCGAAAAGCTCTCGGGCGATGTCGAAAAGCTCTCAGGTGATGTCGAAAAGCTCACTTTTAAGTTCGACACCTCACAAACCATCGGGGAACGGCTGGAACGTCTAGCCACCAGCCTGATTGCCGGTGCCACCATCAGCATCATTGCCGGAGTGATTTTGGTGCTGCTGCGGGAGGGATCCCGTTGAAGGGATGTTGCTCGGGGCTGGTTTTGGGGGGTCAACTGCCGGAATTGAGTTTTTCCCAGTCCTGCTGGTGGATGGCGATCATCTGGGCTTGGGCTTGAATAGCTGCCAACACCTCCGTCATCAGGGGCCAGTCGCTCCGCGGCGGACTGGGGTACTGCTTAAGCTTGTCAACTGTGTTGCTGAGAGCACTTTGCAATTGTTGCAGCAGTTGATAGGTCTGTTGGGCCAAAGCTAGGGTCTCAGAGACGCGGAGGTTATTCTGGCCTTGTTGATATTTCTGGAGAGCTTCCCCTCGCAGGATGCTCAAGATGGCCCCTTCTCTAGAGGCGGCAGTCTGGCCACTTTTGGAGCGCTGCGGTATGATGCGCAACTGCAACACCAGTGGCTCCCCCCGGTACATCCGCTCCACCTCTGCCTGCTGCGGCTCCCCGATCAACTCCGGATCCAGCGCCATCATCCGCTTCATGGCGGTGATCAACTTCGCTCGTATGGACTCGGAGAGATCTTTGAACAGATCCCGCAAAATCCCCTGCTGGCGGTAGCGCACTCGACAAGAAGGACCCTCTTGAGGCTCCACGAAAATTTGCTCGGCTTTCTCATCCAAAGCCCGCCGCAGCATCGAGTTGAGCAACTGCTGCACTGTCTCTTCTGATTCGTCGGCGGGGACGGACGGAGGCTGGGTTGGCCTCAACTGCGTGGGGGGCCCCGACACGGGAGCAGGAACCTCCCGAGTCACCCGGTTGGCTTGGGCCTGGAGGCGCAGCCGCTCCACCTCTGCCGGGTCGGGGGGATGGCTGAAGTAGTAGGCAATTAAATCCTGCTGCTGCTGAGCGGTGAGAGGGATTGGCTGGACGGAAATCTGGGAATAGGCCAGCATTTTGCTCACATAGTCCAACGCCGCCAAATCCTGGGGATCCACCATGCCCAAGATGAGGCTGTCGGTATCCAGGGCCAAGGGGACGACTTGGTAGTAAATGCAGATCTCCACCGGCAAGTACTGGGCAATTAAGGCCGGCACTCGCGCCCGGTCAACAATGGAGTGTTGTCCCACCGCCAGAGAGGCATCTGGATCAGTCATGGCAAGCCCGGAGTGGATCCCGCACAGGCGAGACGTCGCTACCTGATCATAGAGTAAAGCCTACACCCTCGCGGCCTGAGGCCCATGGCATCCTGGCTCATCTGACCGGCGTAAATTGAATAATGTAATACTAGGGGTATTCTCCTCTACACCCAAAGCAGTAAAGCCTTGTTAAGTCTTGGAGTTAACATCGACCACATTGCCACCCTTCGACAGGCACGCCGCACGGTGGAGCCAGATCCGGTAGCGGCAGCGGTGATTGCCGAGCTGGCGGGGGCAGATGGCATTACGGTGCACTTGCGCGAGGATCGCCGTCACATTCAAGATCGGGATGTGCGGCTGTTGCGGCAAACTGTGCGCACCCACCTCAACTTAGAGATGGCAGCCACCGAGGAGATGGTGGCGATTGCCCTGGAGATTAAGCCTGACTACGTCACTTTGGTTCCTGAGCGGCGGGAGGAAATCACCACCGAAGGTGGGTTGGATGTGGCGGGGCAGGTGTCGCGCCTCAGGGACGTGGTCGGCCAACTGCAGGGATCCGGCATTCCCGTCAGCTTGTTTATCGACCCAGATCCGACCCAAATTGCCGCTGCTGCCCAAGTGGGAGCCCGCTGGGTGGAGCTCCACACGGGGCGCTATGCAGAAGCCTCATCCGCAGCTCAGCGGCAGGTGGAACTTGACCACCTGGAAAAGGCCAGCCAACAGGCTCTTCAGCTGGGCTTGCGGGTGAATGCGGGACATGGTCTTACCTACTGGAATGTCGGCCCAGTGGCGCGGATTCCGGGAATGGAGGAGCTGAACATCGGCCACAGCATTATCAGTCGAGCGGTGCTGGTGGGGCTGGATCGGGCGGTGCGAGAGATGCGTCAGGCGATGGGACTAAGCTGAGGAGCAGGCCCGGCATGAACTCGGAATACTACGGCTACGAAAACTACGTTCTGGATCAGGCGGAGATTGAGCGCCTGTTGGATCTGCTGCCAGCCAGTATGCGGGAGAGTGTGAAGATCTTGCCCGCCTCGGAACGGCAAACGGTGGTGATCAAAGGCCGTCGGCAAATGCCCTGGGAACGGCAGATGCGGCTGTTCATCAAGCCCTACGAGTGGCGGCAATTTACCCCCCTGCAGCGGGCGGGGCTGTTCCTGCACAAGGTGGGCTACTACAGTCGGGCGGTGTCGCGGCAGATCGACTTTTACCTGGCCATAGCAGCTCTGGGGGGGTTGAGCTTGATCTTCGAGGCCGTACAACAGGATCCCGTGGGAGCAACCGTTTCGGGTGGTTTGAGTGGCTTGGCCCTCTGGCAGTTGCGCCGCGACCAAACCAATGACCGTCGTCTGTTGGCTGCTGACGCCTATGCGGTGGATCGCCTGGTGTTGCGCGGGATCCCGCGGCTGCAGGCGGTGGAGGCCCTAGGGCAGGCGCTGCATGTGGAGGCCCGTCTGGAGGGGCGCTCGGGCAATGATCTGCTGGACATGTTGCGCTACCAAAACCTCAAGCGGCTGGCCCAGCGTCCGGCGGAAGACATTGTGTTGAGCTAATCCCGGGTAGAGATGCTTTCTCCCTCGCGGCTGGGATCCCAGGCGGGCCGGTGGGGCCGCCATCTGCTGCAAGTGGCGGTGACCGATTCCACCAATCGGCTGCTCTTGGACTGGGGCCGTCGGTTCCCACAGCCGCTGCCGGTGGGCACAGTTTTGGTCAGCACCCGCCAACGGGCTGGGCAAGGTCAACATGGGCGGGTGTGGCACTCGCAGCCGGGGGGACTATACCTGTCCGTTTGGCTGGGATCCCCGCCTTTGCATTACTCGCTGCTGGAACTGACCCTGGCCTTGGGCTGGGGCATTGCGGGCCGTTTACGGCAAAACCTTGGGATCCCGCTGCGGCTGAAATGGCCCAACGATTTGGTGGTGGTGGACGAGCAGCGCCCGGATTCTCTGCTCAAGCTGGGGGGGATCCTGGTGCAAAGCCGCTTTGGGGGGGGCGGGCAACTGCTGGGGTTGGTGGCCGGTGTGGGGGTGAATGTCAACAACCCCGTTCCCATTGGGGCAATCACCTTAGCCCAAATTTTGGGATCCCCTCTGCACCGCTCACTCGACCGCACCGAGATTGCCGGCTGGGTTCTGCAGGGGATGGAGCAGGGATTCCACGTCTGGTTGCAAGGGGGATTTGCCCCCGTTCGCTCAGAGTACGAAGCCTGGATGGTCAAGCCGCAAGTCCAATGGCTCGAAAGGGGGACTAGCCTCACGATCTTGGGCCTTGCCGAGGATGGAAGGGTGCGAGTACAAACACAAGGGGAGCGACATCTGCAACAGCAGCAATCCATCCGGACGCTTACACCCGACCAAGTTCGCTTGAGCTATCACATGCCGGCGGGCGATAGCCTGTAATTTCTCTTGTGTTTTTTATGTGGCCTGTGTTGAACTCGGTGATGAAGCTTTGGGTTATGGCAGCGCGCCTTTTCTCCCCCCGAGCTCGGCGGCTGCGCTTTTGGCTGAAGCTGGGGCTGGCTCTGCTCTGGTTTTATCCCACTGCTCTGCTGGCCCAAACCCAACCAACCCCTTTGCCCCCGCCGCCCATGGTGGAACCGGCCCTAGACACGCCTGGGGCAGCAGCCCTGCTGCTGGATGGAGCCATTCCTTTACGAGAGGGCAGCCCTGCGACCCTTGAGGCAGAAACCCGCACAGAGACGGTCATGGGCCGTGAGATTGTGATTGAGCCCCAGAAGAACCATGACCGGGTTCCCCATGCTCAGCCTGAAAGTGGGGTGCCGGTGGTGCTGATGGAACGCAGCTCCGGTCGCCGCATCATCCTCGCCCCTGGCCAAGAGATTCGCATTGAGGATCCCAGCCAGCCCCAAGCTCCTGAACCGCAAACGCCAAGGTTGCCTGAACTGGCGGCAGGTGACGAACGACTGCTCTACCCCCTACCTCACCCGGTGCCGATTACTTCTGGATTTGGCATGCGAATTCACCCCATCCGCGGAGAGCCGGAGTTTCATGCTGGAGTGGATTTGGGGGCCAGCATGGGCACGCCGATCTTGGCCTCTTTAAGCGGCAAGGTGGTCACTTCGGGATCCCTGGGGGGTCTAGGGATCACCGTTGTGCTGGAGCATGCCGGCGGTCGGCGCACTCGCTATGGCCACATGTCCGAAGTTGCTGTAACACCGGGGGAAGTGGTAGAGCGGGGATCCGTCATCGGCTATGTGGGGGCGACCGGAGCGGTAACTGGGCCGCACCTCCACTTTGAGCTGTGGAAGCGGGCGGTGGGGCAAGGTTGGGTGGTTCTGGACGCCACAGATGATCTGAAGGTTGCTGTTGCCCAGCTGCCGGGTTAGCCAGAGCCGGCTTGGGTTAGCATAGGTGGGCGGGCTCCAACTGGAATGCTGGCGCAGGTAACCAGTTGGGTCATGCAGGTTTTGCGGACGTGGCGGAACGGCAGACGCGCTAGACTTAGGATCTAGTGCCGCAAGGCGTAAGGGTTCAAGTCCCTTCGTCCGCATGAGAATCCCCTACTTCCCCAGCCCTTTTCCCCCAAGAGGGCAGAAGTTCCCCCGGTCAACAGCAATGCTGACTGCCTTACGGTCGCTCGCCAGCAAGCCTAGGAGAGCCAAGGTGACAAAGCAAGCTCTCCCGCCGGCTAAAAGCAGACAGGGACACATCTCCCAGGCTAGAAGGCTTCTCGGTCCGCCTGCAGAGAAACTGGACTGGGTTGCTGCCACGAAAACCTTGGCTCTAGGCCGGAAAGATCACCTGCAGAATTTGCTCGGGGGCAATCGACTCCACCTTCCCATCGGCCCCCTTGACCGCCCGAAACGGCCCCTCTGAAGGCAGCAACCGCAGCGGGTCGGTGGGCCCAAACAACGCCACCAGCGGCGTCTGGGTAGCCACCGCCAAATGCATAGGAGCACTGTCCACACACAACAGCAGCGTTGCCCCACCAATCAAGGCCGCCAGCTGCCCCAGCCGGACAGGACGGCTCACCGGCAGCTCCGGCAGTTGCGCCAGAAAGCCCTCCGCCAGCTGCTCATCCTCTGGCCCCACCACCAGCACCAACGGCAGCTCCGGCCGCTGCTCCCGAAAACCCTTGATGACCTTGACCCAGTTGGCAGAGGGATAGATCTTCTGAATTCCCTTCTCCTGCGACAGCTGGCTGGCCCCCGGATGCAACAGCACATAATCTTGAGCGGCATCCCCCAAAAGGCGCTTGCGTTCCTGCTCTGCCCACTCCAGGTCTGCTTTTTTCAGACGAATCTGGGGCAACCCCGCCGGCGCAGCAATGCCAAACCCCTGCACCAGGTCGTGGTACATCTGGGCCGCATACTGGGCCGGCTTCAGGGGCACCGGGTCGGTCAGCCAAGGTCGCCCCGGCCCCGGCGGCGCATAGCCCACCCGCTTGGGAATGCCGGTCAGCCACAACAACAGCTTGACCCCCAAGCTTCGGCCCAGGCTCAGCACCCCGTCATACTGCCGCTCCCGAATGCGCCCCAGCAGGTCGCTGAGATCCCCCAACGACAGCTGTTCTTTGAACGGAAAAGTCAGCACCCGACTCACCGAAGGACAAACCTCGTAGGCAGCCGCTGCCCGCGGCTCCACCAGCACCTCCAGCTCCGCCTCAGGAAAGCGCTGCCGCAAACTGGCCAGGGCGGGGAAAAACAAAATCTGATCCCCAATCCCCCCCGGCACCAGAGCCAAAAGGCGGGGGGCCAAAGGCGCTGTGCCGCCAACTGCTCGAGAAGCCACCTGCATAAAGCATCCTGTAGAAAGCGGTATCCAGGGATCCCTGGCTCAGGACATCCCGCGCTTACTCTATCTCAGATTGCAGACCTTCAGGACAGGCTGGGCAGACCGGTTCCAGCCCCCTGCTGGCCCAGAGCGTTGTCTACCCAGGCTCTCATCCGCGATGATGGGCTGTGGCCGCCACCTTCTCCAAAGGCAGCACCATGACGGAGGAGCCGATTCCGCTGCTGGATTTGACGGGGCAGTACCGCGCTTTGGCCGGGCTGTTGCAGCCGCAGCTGGAAGCGCTGCTGGCCTCTGGCCAGTACATCGGCGGGGCGGCGGTGCAGCGCTTTGAGGAGCAGTTTGCCCAGTTTTTGGGGGGTGGCTCTTTGGAGGCCGTCGGCTGCAATTCCGGCACCGATGCCTTGGTGTTGGCTTTGCAGGCTTTGGGCATCCAGGCGGGGGATGAGGTGCTCACCAGTGCCTTTAGTTTTTTTGCCTCGGCTGCCGCCATCAGCCGGGTGGGGGCGCGTCCGGTGTTTGTGGATGTGGATCCTGCTACCTTCAACTTGGACCCCCGACTGCTGGAAAGGAGCATCTCCCCCCGCACCAAGGCGGTGGTGGTGGTGCATTTGTTTGGGCAGGCGGCCAACATGACCCAGATTCTGGCTATTGCCCGGCGGCACGGCTTGGCGGTGGTGGAAGATTGTGCCCAGGCGGTGGGGGCCTGTTGGGGGGGCAGGCCGGTGGGCACTTGGGGGGAGGTGGGCTGCTTCAGCTTTTTTCCCAGCAAGAATCTGGGTGCGGCTGGGGATGGGGGGGCGGTGGTGACGCGGGATGGGCAACTGGCCAGGCGGGTGCGGGCGCTGCGGGAGCATGGGCAGACCCGTCCGTACCACCACGAGCATTTGGGTCTCAACAGTCGTTTGGATGCGCTGCAGGCGGTGATTCTCTCGGTGAAGTTGCCTTATCTGCGGGAGTGGAACTGGCGGCGGCAGGGGATTGCGGAGTGTTACCACCGCTTGCTGCAAGGGATCCCGGGTTTGATTCTGCCTCAGGTGGGGGTGGGGGGGAACTCGGTGTGGCACCAGTACACGGTGCGGGTGGTGGGTTCTGAGCCGTTGGATTCGCGGCGGCGGGACGATTTGCAGCAGGGTCTGAAGGAGCGGGGCATTGGCAGTCGGGTTTACTATCCTCTGCCGTTGCCGCTGCAGCCGGTGTACCGAGGGCTGGGCTACAGGCGGGGGGATCTGCCCAATGCCGAGCTGTGTGCGGCTCAGGTGTTGTCTTTGCCGTGTTTTCCTGAGTTGACCACCTGTCAACAAGAGCGGGTGGCTGCGGCCATTGCTGAAATCCTCTCAGAAAAAACCTGCCCGTAGCACTCAGTTATGTCTGCCTTATGGTCATTTCGATTCAAACTAGAACACTGCACCCACGTCCACAGTCATTTTAAATAAGAATGAAACGAAATGAAACATTTCCATCCCATTGCTTCCCAACTCCCCTCTCCCTCTGGGAAGAGGACTGGGGGTGATCTCGGAAGCGGTATGGAGCGCTTGGGGATTGTCTCAATCCAGCTTGAAAGGACTACAAATGGCCAAAAAACGAAGTCTCCAGACCCGTCCTCCCAGTGCGGCGGAAGGAAGCCAGCAGGGTGTCAATTCTGGGACTCGACCGGCTGCGGCGGCTGCCATTTCAGCACCAAGGTAGAAAGTTGCGGCAGGCAGAGCTCGAGGGAGTAGGGCAAGTTGTGGTAGGCCCAGTCGTCTGTCCACTTGCCCCCCAAATTGCCTACCCCGCTGCCCCAAAACTCCACAGCATCGCTGTTGAGCAGCTCTCGATAAAAACCTCGTTCCGGTACCCCAATGCGGTAATGGGGCCAGACCACTGGCGTGAAGTTACAAACCACCACCACCCACTCCCTGGGATCCTCCCCATAGCGGATGAAGGAAACAATGCCGCGATGGTCGCTGCAGTCAATCCAGCGGAACCCTTCTGGCTTGGTGTCTTGGGTATACAGGGCAGGCTCAGAGCGCAACAGGTGATTCAGGCTGGCCACGTAGTGGCGCAACTTGGCGTGGGGTTCATACTGCAGCAGCCCCCAGTCCAGATCTGCCCAAACGTTCCACTCATTCCACTGGCCAAACTCCATGCTCATGAACAAGGTTTTCTTGCCAGGGTGGGTGAACATGTAGCCATACAAAGCCCGCAGACTGGCGAACTTATGCCAATGATCCCCCGGCATTTTGCCCAACATGTGGCTCTTGCCATGCACCACCTCATCATGAGAAAAGGCCAGCATGTAATTTTCGCTGAAGGCATACATGAGGCTGAAGGTAACCAAATGGGGATGGAACTGGCGGAACCAGGGATCCATGTGGAAATAATCCAACATGTCGTGCATCCAACCCATGTTCCACTTCAAGTTGAAGCCCAGCCCACCCACATGGGTTGGCCAAGTTACCATCGGCCAAGCAGTAGATTCTTCGGCAATGGAAAGCGCACCGGGGTTGTATTTGAAAATGAGGGTATTGAGCTGCCGGAAAAAGTCGATGGCTTCGAGGTGTTCCCGCCCGCCGTAGGGATTGGGGATCCAGTCTTTGCGGTCATAATCCAGATAAAGCATCGAGGCCACCGCGTCCACCCGGATCCCATCGATGTGGTATTTCTCGAACCAAAAAAGGGCATTGGCCACCAGATAATTGCGCACCTCGTTGCGGCCATAATTAAAGACCAAAGTGCCCCAACCTTTGTGCTCGCCTTTGCGAGGGTCGGCGTACTCGTACAGGTGAGTACCGTCGAAAAAAGCCAGCCCATGCCCATCTTTGGGGAAATGCCCAGGCACCCAATCGACAATCACGCCGATCCCGGCTTGGTGAGCCCGATCGACAAAATACATAAAGTCTTGCGGGGATCCATAGCGGGATGTTACGGCATAGTAGCCAATCACCTGATAGCCCCAAGAGCCATCAAAGGGGTGTTCTGCCACCGGCAACAGCTCGATGTGGGTAAAGCCCAGCTCCTTCACATAGGGGATCAATTTGTCCGCCAGCTCGCGGTAGGTGAGGAAGCGAGTGTTGGGCTTTTGGTCCACCAGCACACTTTGCCCTTCGGCAGGTGGATCTTCAGCCGAGGCGTGCATCCAGGATCCCAGATGCACCTCATAAACCGAAATCGGCGAGCGCAGGGGATCGGTGGCGGCGCGTTTTTCCAGCCAGGCTTGGTCGTGCCAGGTGTAGGTGTTGAGGTCGGCTACGATGGAGCCGGTTTTGGGGCGCACCTCCTGTTGAAAGCCATAGGGATCCGATTTTTCGTAGATATCCCCCCAGGAAGTTTTCACCTCGTACTTGTAGATGGCGCCTGGCCCTATGCCGGGGATGAACACCGCCCAGATGCCGCTTTCGCCCAGCCGCTTCATCTGGTGTTGACGCCCGTCCCAGTGGTTAAAATCGCCGATAACGCTGACGTTGCGGGCGTTGGGAGCCCAGACGGCGAAATGCACCCCCTTCACCCCATCCACCGTGATGAGATGGGCGCCCAGCTTGTCGTAAATGCGGTGGTGATTCCCCTCGTTGAACAAGTAGCGATCCAGCTCGCCAATGTGGTTGACCTTCTCCAAGGGAAAGCGGTAGGGATCCTCCCACTCTTCCAAGTGTTCCCCTTGGGGATCCCAGACCCGTTGGGCCCGCAAAAAATAGTCCGGCAGAGGGGTTCCCGGCTCAAAGCGCAGCTCGAATAGCGTTTCCGGGTGCAGCGGCTGCATCGGGTAAGCCTGTCCGGTGGCGCGTTCCACCAGCCAAACCTGCCGAGCATTGGGCACAAGGGCGCGCACCAACCCAAAGGATTTCCCGGCCTCTTCTATCTGCTGGGGGCCCAAAACGGCATAGGGATCCTGCCATTGGTTGGAAACAAACTGACCCACTTGTTCGGCAGACAGGAGAAAGCCCATCGAGAACCCTCAGTAAATGACCATTCTAGTCTAGCGGTGGCTGACCCCCAGTTTGCGCTGTCAGCTCCAGGCCCGCCTCCAGGCAAAGAATCCCTGCAAGAAGTTCTGCAGGCGGGGGTTGGTGGCCAATTGTTGCCTGCGGTGCTGCAGGGCCGCCTTGGCGTTCACCTCCGAGCGGGTGGGGTAGATGTGGATCCCGGTCAGGGCAGAGACGGGCAGCCGCCGGCTCATGGCCAAAACCACCTCGTGAATCAGCTCTCCCGCCTGGGATCCCACCAGGTGCGCCCCCAAAATCTGGCCGTTGCGCCGACAGATCAACTTGGCAAAGCCCAGGGGGGCAGCTTCTGCCTGGGCCCGATCCACATCGGCAAACTCCTGTTTGAGCACCACCACATCCTTGCCGTATTGCTGCCGGGCTTCGCTTTCGGTGAGGCCCACACGGGCCAGCTCCGGCTCGGTGAAGATGGCCCAAGGAATGACACGATAACGCGCTTGGCTGAGGGGGAAAAACAGGGCATTGACCAGGGCCACTGCCCCTTCGTAGGCCGCCACATGGGTAAATTGCGGCCCGCCGATGACATCCCCACAGGCGTAGATGCGGGGATTGCGGGTTTGCAGCTTGGCATTCACCTGGATCCCTTGGGGGGTGTACTGCACGCCGGCGGCTTCTAGACCCAGCCCTTCCACGTTCGGGATCCGACCGGCGGCCACCAAAATCTCTTCTGCACGGATCACTTGATCACCTGCAGCGGCGGTGCCTGCCCCGGAATTGGCCTTTAGGGAAAGCAGCTTTGCCCCTTGCTCTTGGCCAACTGCTGTGGCGCGTACCCGGGTGAGGATGCGGATCCCATCTTGGGTCAACTGTTGCTGCACCACCTGGGCGGCTTCGGGATCCTCCTTGGGCAAGATGCGCTCGCGGCTGGCAATGAGGGTCACCTCGGATCCCAGACGGGCCAGAGCTTGGCTCAACTCGCAGCCTACCGGCCCCGCCCCTATCACCGCCACCGATTTGGGCAAGCGGGTCAAGTCAAAGATCGATTCGTTGGTCAGATAGCCCGCCTCGGCCAAGCCCGGCAAGGGGGGAACCCAAGGACGGGATCCGGTGGCGATGACAAAAGCCCGCGCCTGTACCTGCCGTCCTGCCACCTCAAAGGTGCGCCCATCCACAAAGTGGCCCTTGGCAAACACCAGTTCCACCCCCAGTTGGCGGAAGCGATCTGGCGAATCGGCGTGGTTGGCGATGTAGCTCTGGGCAGAGCGAATGTGTTCGTACACCTTGAGGTAATCCACCGAGATCCCTGCTGGGCCAGGGAGAGTTACCCAACCGGCAGCCATGGCCTGGCGAATCCGATGGACGGTATGGGCCACGTGAAGAAGGGCTTTGCTGGGCACACAGCCATACCAGAGGCAATCGCCGCCCAAGCGGTCGCTGCCTTCCACCAGCAGCACCTTGGCCTTCAGTTGGGCAGCAGCGCTGGCCACCACCAAACCCGCTGCACCGGCGCCAATGACCACAATATCGTAGGAGACAGGCATGGCTTGTTCTGAACAAAAACATCGGGCAAGGGATAGCACCATCCTATGTCTTGAGTGGGCCGGGGGCAGGATGGGAGCATGCCTCTAACCCCCAAAACCCTGAACTTTGCTAAATTTACTGAGCTTTAGGCGGTTTGGCAAAAGTCATTGAGAGGGATATAGTAGACCAAGTTTCCCCCTGATCCTTGAGTCCACCGCAACGGTTGCCGGGAAGTGAAGGGGGAAAGCGCTCGGGGGGTATTCCTCAGGGCTTTGCGGGATACCGCCTTCCTGCTTGGACTCCGTCCCGCTGACGCGAACAGAGATAGGCAGGATGCGATCGCTTCTTTCCTGAACCATGTTCAGGAGAGTTCAGCGTGAATGTATCAGAAGGGGATCCCTTTCCACACCCTTTCTGCATGGGAGAAGAACTTGTTAGAGTGGGACGGATGGATCCCTTGCAAGCTGGGTTGATCCGTCTGTTCTACTTTTCAGGTTTTGGGGACTTATGACTATTCTGCTGCCGAGCGAACCTATCCTGGCCGTGAGCATCTTCGGCATGGGCCTGCCAGAGCTGGCCGTGATTGGGGTGATCGCGGTGGTCGTGTTTGGCCCCAAGAAGCTACCGGAGTTAGGCAGCGCCTTTGGCAAAGCGTTGCGGAGTTTCAAACAAGAGATGAACAACCCCAGCAGCGATGACGAGCCTGCCGGCGCAGAAAAGGCGGAGAAGGTGGTTGAGAAAGATGCCGCCTGAGGGTCGCGGAGAGGGGTGGGATCCCAACTCCTGCAAGGGGCCTGCCGCCGGAACTGTTGAGAGGGGGGATCCAAGCCAGCTTTAGATGAGAGGTGAAGTCAGCTCGCAAGGGAGCCGGCTCCAGGGCTAGTGTATAGTTCTGGAAAGTTCCCCAGCCTAGTGCTACCGGCTGAGCCAAAATCAGCCCGGATAGGCTCATCGGATGCCCCAGAGGTGTATGGCTGAGCTGACCGATTTCGAGTTGATGCGCCAGATCCAACTGCGGGATCGCCGCAGCCACTTCTTGCTCAAGGATCGCTATCGGAAGCGCCTGCTGGATATTGCCTTGGCCATTCTCAAGCAACCTCACCAGGCAGAAGAGGTGGTGCGGCAGGTGTTTGAGTTTTGCTGGAAACACGCCGATGCCTTTGACCTGCAGCGGGATCGCTCGGTGGCCCTGTGGCTCTACGAGTTGACGGCCTTTCAGGCTAGGGAACGGCTGCGGCGTTGGGCTTGGCTACCTGCCCCCCTCTCCATTCAAACTTCGGCTCCCCTGTGGCCGCAACGTCTTCTCTGGGGCAGCCTGGCGGTATTGGGGATCTACGCGCTGGCCATAACAGCGGCCTACTGGCGGCTGCGCTGGCAGTGGGGATCCCCCATCGAGGGAGAGTCAGCGGCGCTTCAACAGCTCTATCAAGAGTGGCAACGACAGCCGCAAGTGCAGCGAACCCTGCTGCGGGATCCCAGCTTCAGCACTCCCCTGTTGGTGCAAGCCCTCTGGTCGCCCCATGCCAAGCAGGTGCTGCTCTTGGCCTCGGAGATGGCTCCCGCCCCCCCAGGGAGCACCTATCAACTGTGGCTGGAGTCGGATGTCCAGGGAGGGGGACGACTGCTGGAAAACGCCGGCACTTTTGCCGTCAACGGGGAAGGATCCCTGCAGTGGCTCAGTCAACCCATCCATTCTGAGCAGCCGACCCGCCTTCTCGTCACCCTTGAACCGGCAGGAGGAAGCGAATCCCCCACAGGCCCGCCTCTGCTGCAGAGCAGTTTCTGGATCCCTGCCGCCCAGCCATGATCAGGAGAGATTGGGGGATAACTGGGGGGCTTGTCTCCCGCTTTTGCGCCGCTTAGCATGGGATCCCCGCAAGCGCACCTTAAGACGGTAGCGAACCGTTTCGTGAACGACCTTATAGGAGGCATCCACACCGTGCGTTTCCCGCAGCCATTCGCGGATGTCGCTGTAGGTACGGAATCGGCCAGGCTGATGCAGCTCCTGCTTGAGGATTTCCAAAACCGGCTTGGGGATGAGGGGTTTGCGCCCTTGGTTGCGGGGCACCGTCAACATGCCCTCTAGCCCCTTGGCCTTGTAGCGTTGAAACCATCGAAAAATCGTTGAGATGTCCCGCCCCAGAATTTCAGCCAAGCCTGTCATCGTCTTGACTTTCCCAATCTTGAGCAGGTAGAGAGCTTGAACCCGCTCCTTGCCGGTCGGTGTAGACTGCTTGCTTAGTAGGGATTTGAGCTCTTCAGCCGATTCCTGAATGTCGAGCTTGAGGACTCCAGCCATGTTGGGGCGTCGCAGAACAGCGTTGAATTCGTTGCCTGGCGGAGAGTCTACCACAGTAACTTGGGGTTTTGGAAGTTGTTCGTGAAGTTTGCCTGGGCATCTCTTGACGTTTACAGAATCTCGAACTGAAAAATCTCCAACAGGCCACCCTTGTCGCTTTTCAGGATAGGCGGGCAAGGGATCCCCTCTAGGGCGGCAGGCCGTGGCTGTAGGAGTGGCTGTAGGATCAGAGGGCAAGCTTGCCGACGCTGCACTATGGTTCTTCGCAAGTATCTTGCAGGAGAGGGGCTGCGTTGGTTTCGCCTGGCCCTGCAGTTGCAAGGATCAGTTGTGCCGGCAGTGCTGCCCCGCGCCTTTACCTGCGGCTTGGTCGGAGTGCTGGTTTCGATTCTGTATAAGCTGGGGCTGCCCCTGGCGCTGTCGTCGTTGGTGGCGTTTGTGCCCAACATCGTTTTGGGTTTGATGCTGGTGTTTCGGACAAACACCGCCTACGAACGGTTCTGGGAGGGGCGGAAAGCCTGGGGATCCGTGGTGAATGACGTGCGCAATTTGGCCCGCCTGATTTGGGTAGCCATTGAAGAAAAGCAACCCGGCGACCGGGAAGAGAAGATCCAAACTCTATATCTGTTGCCCGCCTTTGCCATGGCCATGAAACAGCACTTGCGCCAGGAACCTTTGCTGGATGAGATTCAGCCCCTCCTCAGCCCGGAGCAGTTGCAACGTCTCCAAAGCCTCAACCATCCCCCTTTGCAGATTGCCTTTTGGATCGGAGATTACTTACAGCGACAATACCAAAAGGGCCGCGTTGAGGTCTACCAGCTCACGATCATGGTGGAGCGGCTCAACAGCATGGTGGATGCGCTGGGGGCCTGTGAGCGCATTCTCATGACCCCAATGCCGATGGCTTATGCCCTGCACTTGAAGCAGTTGCTGTTGCTTTACTGTTTGTCTTTACCGTTTCAAATGGTGGAGGGCTTGGGTTGGATGACCGGCCCCATTGTGGGATGGCTGAGCTTTATGTTGTTTGGCGTTGAAGAGATCGGCATCGAAATTGAAAATCCCTTTGGCCGGGATCCCAATGATCTGCCCCTCGATAACATTTGCAACAAGATGAAGCACAATATTGCGGATTTGATCAATTCCACTTAGGGAACTCTCGCCGTTCTGGATGGCAGGGCAGCTGCCCATTTCAGATCCTCAGCCGGCACCTACCCCTAGTGGAGATAGCCGGGGCGAACCCGATGATTGAGAGGAAGGGATCCCTATATCTTGGGTAGGGAACAAGATGGGTTTGCTAAACTGTGGACAATTTGCCGAGGTGCTCTGGGGATGGCCTGCTCAACCTGCACATTTTTACACCTGGCCGATGTGCATCTGGGCTATGACCGCTACGACAGCCCGGAGCGGAGCAAGGATTTCTTTTTGGCATTTCGGGATGTTGTCCGGCGCTATGCCATTCAGGATCCGGTGGACTTTGTGCTCATCGCCGGAGATCTGTTCGAGCATCGGCAGATTCAGCCCGGCGTTCTCAACCAAGCCCAGATCGTCTTGCGGGAGCTGCAGCAGGCCGGGATTCCGGTGTTGGCCATCGAGGGCAACCACGACAACCGTCCCTATGGCGTGAAAACCAGTTGGCTGAGGTACTTAGCCGATCACGGGGAGTTGATCCTGCTGGAGCCGGAAGCAGGGGAAGAGGGCCTGGAGTTGCGTCCCTGGGCGGGTGGGCGGGGGGGCTACCTAGACCTGCCCTGTGGGGTGCGGGTGATTGGATCCCAGTGGTACGGATCGGCAGCTCCCAGGTCGATTGAGCAGTTGGCGGCGGCCATTCGACGGTTGCCCCCCGGCCCAGAACGGGTGGTGTTGATGTTCCACCACGGTCTAGAAGGCCAAATTGCCCGTTACCAAGGCGCTTTGCGCTACCGGGATCTGTTGCCCTTGCGGGAGGCGGGAGTGGGCTACCTGGCCTTGGGACACATTCACAAAAGCTATTCCGAGGGGGGGTGGATCTTCAACCCGGGATCCCTGGAGGCCAACAGCACTGCCGAATGGGACTTCCAACGGGGGGCCTATCGCGTCCGCTGGGGAGATGGCCCACCCCAAGCGGAGTTGGTGCAGGATTACCATCAGCGGCCCCGCCGCCGGCTCTATCTGGAGGCCAAGGGCAGAGAAACCCCCGAACAGATTGCCGCAGCAGCCATTGCCTTGGCTAAGGGATCCCGTTTTCAGGAAAGTGAGATGGAGCCGATGGTGGAGTTGCGGCTGGTGGGACAGGTGGGGTTCGCCAAGCATGAGCTGGATAGCCGCGCCCTACAGTGTCAAATTCAGCAGCTTACCGGCGCCTTGCTGGTTCTGTTTCGTTTTGAGGCCAATACTTTAGAGCTCGGGTCGGCTGCCCTTTCCTTGGAAGAAGAGGGGCAGAGGCTACAAATCGAAGAGAAAATCTACAGGGATCTGCTGAGCAGCCATGCCCACTACCGCAAACGCAGTGAAGAGCTAGCGCGGCTGCTTCTGGATCTTAAAGAAAAGGTTTTGGATGGGCAAGGAGAATCTGAAGTGTATGCTCACCTAAGGGGAGCTTTTTGGGGAGCAGAAGACTGATTATGCGGATCCTCTCTCTCGCTTTACAAAACTTCAAATCTCATGAGGATGCCGTCTTCACGTTTGAGCCAGGTATTAACGCCATTTGCGGAGAAAACGGAGCGGGCAAGACCAGCATTTTGGAAGCCATTGCCTGGGTTTTGTTCGACTACTGCCCCTACAGCCAAGAAGAAATCATTCGCTCCGGGGCCAACGACGCAGTGGTGACTGTGCAATTTATCTCCCAATGGGATCAGCGCACCTACGATGTTCGCCGCAGCGTAACGCAGGGATATCGTCTCTTTGATCCCCAGCTGAAGCAGCGCCTAGAGTATGAGCGCAAGTCCGATGTGCTGCCGTGGCTGAGGCAACATTTGGGCGTACCTGCCGGTACCGACCTGGCGCGGCTCTTTGCCACAACGATTGGGGTGCCCCAAGGGACTTTCACGGCAGACTTTCTCAAAACCGGTCGAGATCGCAAAGAAGTTTTCGATCGCATCTTAAAGGTGGAAGAGTACCAGCAGGTAGCCAAAGACCTGTTGGCGGTCGAAAAATACAGCGAGGCGCAGATTCAGGCCATTAATCATCAAATTGAATTGCTCCGCCAACAGCTACAGGAGTGGGATCCGCTGCAAGCGGAGCGGCAGAAAATCCAACAAGAACTGAGTTATTGGCAAGAGCGCTTGAGTCAATCGATCCACACTCTGGATCAGGTTAAGCTTGAGATCGAGCGACTGGAGAAATGGCTTGAGCAAATCCAAACTTTAGATCACCAGATTGCCCAACTGGAGCAAAAGGGATCCCTGCTTCAGGTATCTCTTGAGCAGGCAGAAAAGTTATGGGCAGAGGCCAGGCAAGCTCAAGCGCAGCAACAGCAATACTGGGAGGGATCTCAGCATTTTTTGGCCACAGAAGCTCGCTTGCGGGAGCTGGAAAAACAGCAACAGCAACGCTTGGAGTGGCTGAAACAGCGGGATGCTTTGCTCTCGCAAAAGCAGCATATCGAAAACCAATTGGCAAGACTTCAAGAAAAGTTAAGCCAACAGCAGCGCTGGAAGCAGGAGCTAGAGGAGCTAACCCCGCAAATTCAGGCCCAAGAGGAGCTAGAGCGTCAGCAGACCTATTGGACTCAACAGCTCAACACGTTGCTACACCTGCACCGCGAATGGGAACAGATCCAGGCAGAATGGACAGCCCACGCCGAGCGCTGTCAACTGCTACAAAGCCGAGTGCAAGAAGCTGAACAGGCCCAGGCCATATGTCGGCAGCATCAATTGACCTACAACCGTTATTTGCAGTTGGAAACCCTCATTGCAGAGCAGGAAGCGCTGCGGCGAACCCGACAAACTTTACTGGCTCAACGGGAAACTTTGCAACATCAACTGCATCGATTGGAGCTGCAGGGATCCGAATATCAGCAACAACTCCAGATCTTCCAAAAAATGGAGGCGGAAAAACTTGAGCTGCAACCCCTGTGTGAACGGCAGGCCTCCCTGGAGCAGCGCCACTCCCAACTTGGCGAGAAGTTGGCTTCCTTTCAGGCTCTGCGCCTTGAACTCAAACAACGGGAAACGGAGCAGGAACAAGGCCAAGTCCAATTGCAACAACTGCAGCTCCAACTGAGACAACGGCAGGCGGATTTGGAGCGGGTAGCCGCCATTCCTGCGCTCGAAACTCAACAGGAGCGATTGCAAACTCAGCTCAGCCGCATTGCCGCAGCTCGTCAATTTCAACAGGAGCTACAAGCCCTTTTTGAGCAGGGCTCGGATCAATTGGCTCAACACCATCACAGCATCCGGCAACTTCTGGACGAATTGGAAGCGCAGCGACACAACTATCCCCAACTTCAATCTCTGTGGCAGCGGATCCCAGAGGTACTCACTCGATCTTCAGCACTCAGCCAACAGTTGCTCCAGTCCATCCATCAGATTTTGCAGGATCTGGCTCCCCAAACTTCCGAGCCCCAACTTCGTCAGCAGTTGTCCAACATCCAAAAACAACTCAGGACTTTGCAACCCTTGCTCGGCCTAACCGCACAAATACCCGATTTACAAGCCCAAATTCAGCAACTGCTGCAGTTGCAAGCCGAACGACAAAGCAGAATTGATGATCTTCACTGGGATCTTGAGGCTGAGCCCACCTTCCTTCGGCAACAACAGGAAATTGGCCAGGCGCTGCAAGAACTGGGGGATCCCAGAGGGCAAATCCAGCGCTTGGAAAGAGATCTCAGCCGCAAGTCTAGGGTTGAGCAAGAATATCAACAAATAGCGGCCCATGTTCAGCAACTCCAACAGCAGATACAAGCCCTAGAAGAGCAGCTGCAACCGCTTTCAGATCTGGATGAAAGAATTGCAGCTTTGCGGGAAGAACAAGGCCGGCACCGCAACAACTACGAGACCTTTATCCGCATGCAGCCTCTTGCCCAAAGTTTGCCCCGACGGCAAGATGAACTCCAAGCGGCCCAGTTGGCCCTAGATCAAATCCAGAAAGCCAAGCAAGAAAAACAAGCCCAGATCGACCGCTGGGAACAAACAGAGGGATCCAAAGATGACCTGCAAGCCCAAATTGCAAAAGCCGCCGAAACCCTAAGGGCACTGGGGGATCCCAGAAGTCAAGCCGAACGGCTCAAAGCAGAGTTAAAACAGGAAAAGCAATATTTACAAATGCAGGCCGACTGCCTGCAGCAGCTTCGGGATTTGGAAGCAGCACTCAGCCCTATTGACGAGGCCCTATCCCAAACCGAGCACCTGGATCGGGAGGTGGGATCCCTGCAGGAAGAACGCGAACGATACCGTTTAGATCACGAGCGCTATCTGCAGGAAGAACCCATTGCCCAATTGCTTCCCCAGCGGGAACAGGAACTGGCCGAGCTAAACGCCCAGCGGCAGCAACTGCAAACTCAGCTTTCCCAACTTCGCGCAGCACGGGATCCCTTAGCTGCTCTGTATCGACCGCAGGAGCATGAGCATCTTCGATCCCTTCTGCAGGCCACCGAAATTCAAAAAGCCGAAGCCCAGGCCCGACTGGAGAGCCTAGCTCCTCAACTGAGCAAAATTGAGGAAAAGTTGCGGCAATTGGAACAGACCAAGGCAAGCTTAAAGCAAGTCGAGGCAGAAAAAACTGAGAAAGAACGCCTGCACCGCTTTATCAAGTTTAGCCGAGATACCTATAGAAAAGCCGGCCCTCAAATTACCCAATACTACCTGCAGCAGATCAACCATACTGCCGATCACCTCTTCCGAGAAATTCTCAACCGTCCCAACGTCACCCTGACCTGGGAAGCCGATTATGAGATCCGCGTTCAAGAAGCCGGCAGCCCCAAACGACGGTTTGCCAGCCTTTCCGGGGGAGAGCAAATGTCGGCGGCCTTGGCAGTGCGCTTGGCTTTACTCAAGGTGTTGGGACAACTAAATATTGCCTTTTTCGATGAGCCCACCACCAATATGGATACCCAACGGCGACAGCGGCTGGCAGAGGCTATTACCAACCTGCGATCTTTTGAGCAGCTGTTTGTCATCAGCCACGACGATACCTTTGAGCAAATGACAGAAAATGTTATTCGGGTGGAAAGGCACTCCGGATCCAAGTCGGTAGGGAGGGATCCCGCCTATGGTGTTTAGAGCCGACCGGATCCTGGCGGTCTTGCAGCAAAAGCGGGAAGCCTTTGCCACTTTTGATCAAAGGCTTTCGGAGCGCAGAGAATACTATAAGCAGGCCATGGAAAGCTTGTGCCAGTGGTCGAGCTTAGAGATTGCCGAAAAAATAGCTCCATTCCCTTTCCCAGGCGCTTTGCCCACTGAAGAATGGGATCGCTACTCCAATTGGAGGATCCCTTTTGAGCAGGAATGGGCCAATTACGAAGAAAGCCGTGAGTGGGCGAAATCGGTCATTGAAAATATTCCCACCTTTGCCGTGGATGGATCCCAGATTTATCCCAGCAAAGATCTGTCAATACCGGTGGCGCTGGTGCAAATCGGCTGGTATGAAAATTATCACTGCGCAGCAGGCTTGTACGAAAAAGACATCCAAGTGGATGTATTGACTCCAAGGGACCTGGGATCCGACAGCAGCGGCGAACCGAAAGAGCGAATGGTTAACATGCGCCGCTTTCAAATGGAAATCGAGAGACTTGTAGAATACATTCAAAAATCTCAACCGGGATCCCGAAAATTGGCCTTTTTGGACGGGGCGCTGGTGGCTACTTTTGCCGAAGTCTTTGAGCCAGAAAGCCAAGACTTTTATGTGCAGTGTTTGCTCCAGCTTTTGCGGGCCAGCGAGCAAAGCCGGATCCCTATCGTGGCTTACATAGACACCACCTACACTTCCGATCTGGTGACGTTGCTGAAGCATTGTTTTGACCTACCCGAAGCTCCACAGCTTCACGATGCGCAACTGCTTAGTCCCTGGTTGGAGTGGGGGGATCGCACACCTTTTTTCATCTGTGCCCGCGGCGGCAGCCTCAACCCCCAAGATGGGATCCTCAACTCCTACCAAGAAATGCGGGAGCGAGTGGGGTTTGTTTACCTGCGCACCAATGACAACTTTCCGGCCCGCTTGGAAATACCCGTTTGGGTTTATGAGGCAGGACTGTTGGACTGGTTGGTGGATCTGGTTCGCTGTGAGGTGGTGATTGGGCGAGGTTATCCTTATGTGCTGGAGACAGCCGATCAAATAGCCGTTATCCGCAATGAGGATCGCAACCTTTTCTTGCGTCTCATGCAAGATTGGGCCGCTCGCGAAAAGCTGAACCTAAGGCTATCCCGGAAAACAGTAAGTAAATTACAGCGGAGACGAGTTCGATGAGATTGGGAAAGGTAGTTCGCTCCAACAATCACTGTGATTATGTGGTGCAGGTGGACGATGCTTTAGAAGTCAAAAATCCGCCGGCTCCTGATGACTATGGCTTCGGCAGCTTTGTCAAGCTAGAAAGCGACCGGCGACACTGGGCTGTAGGTCTGGTTTACAATACCCAACTCCTGAATCCGATGTTCCTCAATTCTGGGCCGCGCCTTTCCAGCCAGCCGGATCCCTATTTTTCCCCCGATCTGCAGAATGAGGTGCGCACATTGCTCTCGGTGGTTTTAATCGGGGCTCTGGATGAAGAGCGCCGCTGTGGCCGGCAAGGGATCCCACGCGTGGTGGTGCCTGTAAACACGCCGGTTTTTCGCATGAGCCGGGAAGAGATCCTGCGCTTTCACCAGGATCCCCAAGGTCAAACCCAATTTTCCTACTATGGTTTGCTGCTGAGTAGCGGCGGCAACTTTGCCAATCATTTGATCTACCAAGTCTTGAACGACATTACGCCGATGTTTGCCGATCCAGCTCAACGGCGAGCTCTGCAAATCTTAAGCAAAGAATTGGCCTGGAAAATGACTGTAGGAGCGATGCGCTAATGCCCCAAAAAATCACCGATAATGGCCACCATCCAGAAGCCACCCTCTCTCCAACTGAGGACTCTCCAGAGGTAATTGGCACCGTCAAAGGGCCTGGAGAAACCTCTAACCAATATGTTTTCATCACTTCCAATACCCAAGCGGTAAAGGTGGGCGATTTCGTCTACTACGAAGTCCAGGATCCCCAATCGCAAACCCTGCAAATCTTGGGCAAAATTAGCCAGGTTCAACTCCTGGATCACATTCCCGATCGCATCTTTGCCGATACCGAAATCGATCCCAGCACCATTGTGGCTCTGGTGGGCTTCACCCATCCCAATCCGGAAATCTATGCGGTTACCGTCGAGGTCATCGGCTATTTCAATCAGAAGATGGGCTTTATTAACCCCCGCCGCGCTCCCGATCCCGGTGCCAAGGTTTTTCTGGCCTCCAATCGTCTGCTGAAATCAATTTTGAACAAACGAGATGAAACAGCCATTGGGGGTGCTCACTTGGGCAGCCTGTTGTTGCGCGATGAGGGAGCAGTGCCCGTAGTACTGGACGTCAAGGAAATGGTCAGCACCCATCTGGCCATTTTGGCGGGGACAGGATCCGGCAAATCTTATACAGCAGGGGTTTTGATTGAAGAGCTGCTTTTGCCCAAAAACCGAGCTGCCGTCCTCATTTTCGATCCCCACGGGGAATACCACACGCTGGCAGAAATGCAGTCCCACCCCAAGTTTTTTGGGGAAGATGGCTACCGACCCAAAGTCAAGGTTCTTTCACCGCAGGAAATTAAGATTCGTGTATCTTCTCTTAACTTCTTTGATATTCTGACCCTGCTGCCGGAAACCAGCGATCGGCAAAAATCTTTTCTGGAAAAAGCCTTCCGCAGAACAACTCAATTTAACCCACTCCGCTGGACGATTCAGGATTTAATCGATGCCGTAAACGAGGCTGATTCCGCAGAAGATGGATCCCAGGGATCCTCAGCCGCCGCCTTGGAGTGGAAATTAGAACAGATCGACCGCTCTCCTTATTTCAGCAATGTAGAACATCTGGCCCCCAAAGACTTGTTTGAGCCGGGGCAGGTGACCATTCTACAAATGCACGAGATCAGCCAGGAAGAACAGCAGGTGATCGCCGCTGCCATCTTGCGCCAGGCCAACTATGCTCGCATCAATACCCACAAAGGCAAGATCCAGGCAGGGGACGAAAATTACTTGCCCTATCCCGTCTTTATTCTGCTGGAAGAGGCCCATCGGTTTGCCCCTGCCCACGAGCCTTCCCGTTGCAAACAGGTGCTGCGCACCATTCTCAGCGAAGGACGCAAGTTTGGACTGGGGGTAGGGCTGATCACGCAACGCCCTGGCAAGTTAGACTCGGACATTTTGTCGCAATGCATGAGCCAATTTTTAATGCGAATTGTCAACCCTTCCGATCAAGAAAATCTGCGTCACAGTGTTGAAGCTGCCGGGCGGGATCTGTTGCAGGAATTGCCCGCCTTGAGCAAAGGTCAGGTGATCGTCTCCGGTGTGTGCGTCAATACCCCCGTGTTATGTAAAGTGCGGAAGCGTTATACGCAGCATGGCGGCGAAACGTTGGATATTCTCGGCCTCTGGCAAAGGCATTCCCAAGAGCACCACCAATGGGATCGCTTGGCCCAGTCGGCCCCTCTCAAACCGCGTCCTCAACCTCAGGTGGTGGATGGACTCAGCATTGATTAGCAATGGCCCAAAACTCCAACTGTGGCCTGATCTCAATCGCTGAATCTGCCAAATCTACAATCCGAAACCACTGCTTGATTGCAATACAATTCATTTCACAGAAACAAGTTTTGGGGCGAGCAGGATGAGGAAACAAGCCCTTTTGCCAGGTTTGCTGGGCATTGCCGTTGCGGTTCTGCTGGGATCCGGGCCTGCCTATGCTCAGTTGCGGCTGATTCCCCAAGCAGCGCGGCAGGTATACGAAGCTCTGCCGGATCTGCCCCTGGAAAACACCTACACCCCTATTAACCCCAACGATGGCGGCCCCGCACCCGAAGAGGATACTTTGGTGCGGCGAATGATGATCTATCACCTGCAGGTGGCTGGTCGCTCCCCCACCGACCGCTTTGACTGGCAACTGACGCTGGCAGACTATTTCGATGCCAACGAGCCAATCATCGCCCAACGGTATCCCGGTGCCGACCGCCTCACGGTCAACCCCTACGCCCAAGACAAAGCCGTTGTACAATCCCTGAACCGGCAACAGCGACAGGCCCTGCTGGAAGCCCTTGTGCTGGCCTTCGGTGGGGATCCCAACCCAACGCCCCTCTACATTCCCACCGACGGGGATCCTGCCCCTACCCGTCCCACCCCAGAACCTATGAAGCCCTTGCTGCTTCCCGACAGCGGATCCGCTGACTTGCTCAGGCCCTAGCCGAGGTTTCCCGCTAACTCAAGGCTTGCCCGGTGTAGTTCTCAATGCAGCGCAGGAACAGCTCTACCCCAATGCCAAGGGCAGCTTCATCAAAATCAAAGCGGGGGTGGTGGTGAGGGTAGTTCAGGCCCCTTTCGGGGTTGGCGGATCCCAGGAAAAAGTAGCAGCCAGGCACCTCATTCAGGAAAAACGAGACATCCTCTCCGCCCATGGTCATCTCTGGGATGATCCTCGCCTCTGGGCCAAACACCTGGCAGGCAGCTTGTTCCACCAGCGCTACCATAGCAGGATCGTTGCAAACCGCTGGGTAGCCCCGTTCGTACTGAAACTCGTAGGTGGCTCCGTAGGCTTGGCAAATGCCGGCAACGATTTCTTCCATGCGCTTTGGGATCAAATCGGCCACTTCAGGGTGAAAACTGCGCACAGTACCCCAAATTTCTGCGCTTGGGGCGATAACGTTGAAGGCATCGCCGGCCCGGAAACGGCCCACCGTCACCACCGCCGGCAGCATCGGATCCACATTGCGGGAGACAATGGTCTGCAAAGCATTGACAATGTGGGATCCCACCACAATGGCATCCACTGTTTGTTGGGGAAGGGCGGCATGTCCGCCTCGCCCGATCACCTGAATCTGAAAGCGGTCGGCAAAGGCCATCGAGGGGCCACTTTTCACGCCAATAGTGCCCAGAGGGCGATTATTCCACAGGTGTAGGCCGAGGATGGCTTCCACATCCGGGTTTTTCAGAACCCCCGCCTCCAGCATGGGCTTGGCTCCGCCGGGGCCTTCTTCGGCAGGTTGAAAAATGACCTTGACCGTGCCCTTGAGGTGTTGACGGTGCTGTTGCAGCAGCTTGGCGGTGCCCATAGCAATGGCCGTATGGCCGTCGTGGCCACAGGCGTGCATGACGTTGGGGATGGCGGAGCGGTACTCGACTTCATTGGCCTCATGAATGGGCAGGGCATCCATATCGGCCCGCAGCGCCAAAACCGGCCCCGGCTGCTCTCCCTCAATGGTGGCCACGATGCCGGTGTGGGCAATGCCGGTCTGGTGCGGGATCCCCCAGCTTTTCAGGCGCTGGCTGATGTAGGCGGCGGTTTGCTTCTCCTGGAAGCCCAGCTCAGGATACTTGTGGATGTGGCGGCGCCAGGTCACCAACTCGGGTTGTAAAGCTCGAACAGCAGGGCGAAGCGCAGGGACAGACATGACCTGAAAAACAAAAATGTCTTGGAAAACCTTCACCAGCGGCTGGTGTTGTCGCATGAAGTTGCCTGTTGATTTCACCAGTATGGCAGAGGTTTTGCCAGGGCTGTCTTTCGCTCGATCTCTGGATGGATACCTAGGCCCACAGGGATCCGGTTTCCGGCGGTAGATCCTGCCAGCGGCCCGGCCCCACAGCTCGCAAAGCCTCTTGCAAGGAGATCGCCCCTGAGTAGAGGGCCTTGCCCAAAATGGCCCCCGTCAAACCGGGCAAGCTCAACAAAGCCAGCAAATCCGTTAGCGATCCGATTCCCCCCGAAGCAATCACAGGCAGGCGGGAGATGGCGAGGATCTCCTGCAACTGTTGTAGGTTGGGGCCGGCCAGGGTGCCATCCCGGCCAATGTCGGTATAGATGATCCCGGCAGCTCCTTGGGCTTGCACCCGTTGCACTAGCTCAGGAGCCCGCAGGGGAGTGGTGCTCAGCCAGCCGCGGGTGGCCACTTGCCCCTGCCGAGCGTCGATCCCCACCCAAACCCGACCGGGGAAGGCTTGGGTCATCGCCTCCAGGGTGTCAGGATCCTCCACGGCCAGGGTGCCAACGATCACCCGATCCACCCCCAGCTCCAGCAACTGCCGCGCCCGTTCCAGGGATCGGATCCCACCCCCCACCTGCACCGGGATGGCCAGGCTGCGGACAATGCGCTCAATGATGGGCAGGTTGACTGGATCCCCGCTTTTGGCTCCGTCCAGATCGACCACATGCAGGCGAGGGGCACCCTGTGCCGCCCAAGCTTCGGCCTGCTGGATGGGGTCATCGGCCACCTGTTCCGCCTGAGCATAATCCCCCTGGTAGAGGCGCACGGCGTGGCCCTGGAGAAGGTCGATGGCGGGGATCACCTCTAAGAAGGCGCTGGTGTAAGGCATGATTGGGATCCCTTAGGGGCTTCTCCAGTATCGCCCAGGGGGGAGAATGGGAAAATCTTTTGGGGCGACCATGAACGCACGTCAACTGGCCCTCTTGGCCTTGCAGAAGATCGAGCGGCAAAACGCCTATGCTGACGTGGTGCTAGAGCACCTGTTGGCCCACAGCCACCTGATCCCTGCCGACTGCCGCCTGGTCAGCGAGCTGGTGTACGGCGTTACCCGCCGTCGTCGCACCCTCGACGCCCTAATCGACTGCTTTGCCCAACGTCCTGCCCACAAGCAACCGCCCGATTTGCGGCTCATTCTGCACCTTGGCCTCTACCAGCTGGCTTTTTTGGATCACATCCCCCCCAGCGCTGCCATCCACACCAGCGTGGAATTGGCCCGCCAGATGGGGCTGGGATCCCTGACAGGGGTGGTGAACGGCATCTTGCGCGCCTACCAGCGGCAAGTGTTGGATCAGCCAGAGAAGGATCCCCTCAAGCCCCTCGAGGACACTCTGCCAGCCGACCCAATTCAGGCTTTGGGGATCCGGCACAGCTTTCCCGACTGGTTGGTGAGCCTATGGTGGGAGCGCCTGGGGCCAGCAGAAGCCGAGCAGTTGTGCGCCTGGTTCAACCGACCGCCCCACCTAGATCTGCGGGTTAACCCGCTGCGGGCAGAGGTAGACAGGGTCATCCAAGCCCTGGCAGAAGCAGGGATCCCTGCCCTCCCCATCTCCGAGGTGCCGGGCGCCTTGCGCCTCCAGGATCATGCCGGCGACATCACGGCCCTACCCGGCTTTGCCCAAGGGTGGTGGAGCGTTCAGGATGCCAGTGCCCAGCAGGTGGTGCATTGGCTGGATCCCCAGCCAGGGGAGCGGGTGATCGACTGCTGCGCTGCTCCGGGCGGCAAGACCACCCAAATAGCCCAACACATGCAGGATCGAGGGGAGATTTGGGCTTTGGATCGTCACCCCCACCGTCTGCGGCGCCTAGAGGAAAATGCCCATCGCTTGGGCTTGACCTCGATTCGTTCCCTGGCCATCGACCTGTTATCCCTGAGCGCTGCTGCCGATCGCGTCAGCGGGACGGAGTCCTTACCCCCTGCCCCCTTGCCCCCCTGGCAGAGTGCTGACCGCGTACTGCTGGATGCCCCCTGCTCCGGCCTAGGCACCTTGCACCGCCATGCTGACGCTCGCTGGCGACAAACCCCAGAGCGGATCCCAGAGTTGGCCCACCTGCAAGCCCAGCTCCTGCAAGTGGCGGCCCGTTGGCTGAAGCCGGGCGGGGTGTTAGTGTACGCTACCTGCACGCTGCACCCTGCCGAAAACGAGGAGATCATTCAAGCCTTTCTCGACAGCCACCCCAATTGGGCTGCTGAAGGGGATCCCCTGCTCATCTGGCCCCACCGGCAGGATCGGGATGGATTTTTTATCCAGCGGCTGCGTCGATACGGTTAAATAAACCTTCCATCGTGGTGCTTCCCAGGTGCTCCGAGCCATCAACCCTCAGCTTTCCTGAGGGAGAAAAGGATTATCTCCAAGCAAGAGACTGACTGTTGCCCCATGGTTTCTGATCGCGTTAGCGGGACGGAGTCCTTACTGCTGACCAGCCCGAAAAACCCCTGGATCCGAAAGTTGCGGCAGTTGCACCGCAGCAAAGGCCGGCGGGAACAGGGCGCCTTTTTGGTGGAGGGATCCCACCTCATCGAAGAAGCCCTGCGAGTTGGCTGGCCCCTGCAGGCTCTCTGCTACACGCTTGAGTGGGCTGAGCGTTACCCACAATTGCTGGCCAATCTGCCCAAGAGTCTACGGCGGCAGGCCGTCAGCTCAGAAGTCATGGCAGCGCTCTGTACCACCGAGTCTCCCGAAGGAGCTGTGGCCGTGGCCGTCAGTTGGCAGATTTCCTCTCCCCCCCTGTCCAAGTTACGTTTGGGCCTTGTGGTGGAAACGCTGCAAGATCCAGGCAATTTGGGATCCCTAATCCGAGTCGTGGCCGCCGCAGGAGCCGACGGCCTTTGGCTAAGCGCAGACAGCGTCGATCCCGAAAACCCCAAAGTCTTGCGGGCCTCTGCCGGCCAGTGGTTTCGCCGTCCGCCCCAAGTCGTGCCCGACCTAGCCGCCTGGATCCAGAGCTGCCGTTGCCAAGGGATCCAAGTCTTGGCTGCTACCCTCTCCCCCACAGCAAACTGCTACTGGGATCAAGATCTCACCCGCCCTACCCTTTTTCTCCTGGGCAACGAAGGGGCTGGCCTGAGGGAAGCGACTATCCAACAGGCCGATGCCCAGGTGCGGATCCCGATGGCCGAGGGTGTCGAATCTCTGAACGTCGCTATGACGGGGGGGTTGTTGCTCTACGAGGCCCTGCGCCAGCGGCGATCTCGCTCAGGAAGCGCTCCCTGAACAGCTAGCTGCTCCCTCAGAACTCTTCCTCTACAAAGACCGCATCCTCATTCTCTTCCTGCTCTCCCTCCTCCATCGCTGCCGGCCGGCTGGCGGAAACCGTCACCCCCGCAGAAAGTTTCTCCCGCACAGCCCCTTCCACTTCCGCCAAGATCTCGGGATTTTCTTTCAAGTAAACGACCAGATTGTCCCTTCCTTGGGCAACATTTTCCTCCTTGTAGCTGTACCAAGAGCCGCGGCGCTTGAGAATGCCCATCTCCTCGGCCAGATCGATAATGCAGCCGATGTTGGAGATCCCTTGGCCGAAAATGATGTCAAATTCTGCCCGCCGGAAAGGGGGGGCAACTTTGTTTTTCACCACCTTGACCCGCGCTCGGATCCCGTATTCTTCCGCACCTTTTTTCAGGGTTTGAACGCGGCGAATATCTAGCCGCACCGACGCATAAAACTTAAGGGCATTGCCGCCGGTGGTGGTCTCCTGGGGGCCATAGCCTATGCCGCCAATTTTGGAGCGCAATTGGTTTAAGAAAAGAACGATGGATCCGGTTTTGCTGACATTTCCGGCAATCTTGCGCAGCGCTTGGCTCATCAGGCGCGCCTGCAATCCCACATGGGCATCTCCCATATCCCCTTCGATCTCAGCCCGGGGCACCAACGCTGCTACCGAGTCCACCACCACGATATCCACAGCTGCCGAGCGCACCAACTGATCGACAATCTCCAGGGCGGCCTCCCCCGTGTCCGGCTGGGAGATCAACAGGTTTTGAATATCAACCCCCAAAGCTGCTGCGTAAGTGGGATCCAGCGCATGTTCCGCATCCACAAAAGCTGCCGTTCCCCCTTGTTTTTGCACTTCGGCGATGGCATGTAGGGCAATTGAAGTTTTCCCAGAAGATTCCGGCCCAAAGACTTCGATAATCCGCCCTTTTGGGTAACCTCCGCCCAAGGCCAAGTCGAGGGTGATGGCCCCACTGGGTATGGTCTCCACCCGCATCTGGGTGGCATCTCCCAGGCGCATGATTGCCCCTTTGCCGAAATTCCGCTCGATCTGGCTTAACACCTGCTCCAGGGCTTTGCGTTTTTCTGACTTCAATTTGTCCGAGTCATCAGCAGTGTTCACAGCAGCGGCTTTCCGGGCCATAACCCGCATCCCCCCGAGGAGTCGTGGTGGAAAATTGAGCCTGCATTCTAACATTGTCGCCTTGCTCTGAGCGGATCCCTCTCCCTCCAACTGCAGTCAGCTCGTACCTTGCCTCGGTTCCTAACTCCCCTCTCCCTCTGGGAGAGGGGCTGGGGGTGAGGGCAGGTCTTCTGCATAGCCTTGCAGAGCGGGTAGAGTGGGCTAAAGGGATCTGCTCAGGAATGTCCCCACGGTCATGACTTTGGTCTTACAATCCCCCGGCCCGGTTGTGTTTAGTTGGGGGCCGCTCAGCCTGCGCTGGTATGGCTTATTGATCGGCCTGGCAATGGTGTTGGGCTTGCTCCTGGCTCGCCATCTGGCAGCTCGGCGTGGCCTTCCCCCCAGTTCCATGCCTGATCTGCTGGTGTGGTTGGTGGTTGGATCCCTGCCCCTTGCTCGCCTGTACTATGTGGCCTTTGAGTGGGAACGCTATCGAGATGGCCCTTGGTGGCAGGTCTTGGCCCTCTGGCAGGGGGGCATTGCCATTCACGGTGCCTTGATCGGCGGCAGTGCGGCGCTTTACCTGTTCGCCCGGCGGCACCGGCTGAGTTTTTGGTTGCTAGCCGATTGCCTTGTTCCCTCCCTCAGCCTTGGTCAGGGGATCGGACGTTGGGGCAACTTCTTCAACAACGAAGCCTACGGAAAGGTGTTGCCTCCGGATAGCCCTCTGTGGGTACAACTGCAGCTGCCTGATGGATCGCGCGTCCATCCCACTTTTTTGTACGAATCCCTCTGGAACTTTGGTCTCTTCGGGCTCCTGCTCTTTTTAAGCTACCGGCGCCAGCTTCCCCCCGGCACCCTCTTGGGCCTCTACCTGGTGGGGTACAGCCTGGGGCGCTTCTGGATCGAAGGCCTGCGCACCGATAGCCTCATGCTGGGATCCCTGCGGGTGGCGCAGGGGGTGAGCCTGTTGCTCATTGGAGCAGGCCTGGCCGCAATCTTGACAGCTCCCAAACGCGTTTCTGTTCACCCAAACGAGGCAACTTCCTCGCCTGGGATCCCCGCCCCAAAGGAGTTGTAAGCCATGGCCAGCGAACAGAATGAAGAGCTCTGGCAGCAAGCCTCCCCTCTGCTGCTGCCATCCGCCGCTGCTACCCAATCACTAGGGGCCCTCGTAGCTCAAGCCGCCCTTGGCTTCCTCGCCCCTTCAGGTCAACAAAAATCTCCCCCTCCCAGCCGCAGCCTCGGCTCCACTTCCGGCTTGGTCATTCTTCTCGAAGGTAATCTGGGCAGCGGCAAAACCACCTTTGTGCAGGGACTAGGGCAGGGCTTGGGGATCCCTGAACCCATCGACAGCCCCACCTTCGTGCTGGTGCAGGAATACCACACCGGACGGATCCCTCTTTTCCATTGCGATCTCTACCGCCTAGAGACCTCTTCTGCCGCTCGCGCCGGTGGGAAAGAATCCACACTCCTAGAAGACCTAGGGCTAGAAGAACTTTGGAGCCAAGGTGGGATCACCGCTATTGAGTGGCCCCAGTACCTCCGCCATCTGCCTGCGACCTACCTCTGGCTGCGCCTACAGCCCCATCCCCAGCAGGAAGGAGCCCGCCTTCTACACGTCAAGGGAAAGGGATCCCAGACTGGCCACCTTTGGCAGCAAGTTCTTTCTCAATTCACTCAGCAAAACCTCGAAGAAGGGATCCACTTCTCCTCCTGAAAGCACTTGAAAGCAGAAGAAAAAGTTGAGATCCCAAAAGACTTATGGTCATTTCGATTCCAACTAGGACACTGCACCCGCGCCTAAAACGTTGAATGTACGCAGCCAGAAGGCTCTTCTCAGCAGTTCAGTCGCTTCACCCCAGCCTAAAACGACTATAAGCTCAAGGCAAACAGCCAGAATTCAGCCAAAAGTCATCCTCAGGCCAAATCAAACAGCAGCACCTCAGCCCCTTCTTCACTGAAAAGGTTGAGCTCGCTTTCCCTAGCAATAGCCACGCCATCTCCTTCTCGCAAAAACAAGCCATCCAGGGTCACATCGCCCCGAGCTATCTGCAGCCATCCGTAGCGCTTCTCATCCAAGTGTCGGTGAATGGTGCGTCCCGGCTCAATCAACCCCGCATAGAGATTCACATCCTGATGCACAATCACGGATCCCTGGCGCCCATCTCGAGAGGCAACTAAACAAAACTCATTGGGATGCTCTGTCAAACCCGTCGCTTTTTGTTCATAGCTGGGCTCCAGGTTTTCCTGCTCCGGCAAAATCCAAATTTGCAGCAGATGAACCTCCTCATCTGCCGAGTGGTTGTACTCGCTGTGCCAGATCCCTGTGCCTGCCGTCATCCGTTGAATTTCACCAGGACGAATCACAGATCCCGTGCCCAAGCTGTCTTTATGCTCAAGGATCCCTTCCAAAACATAGGTAACGATCTCCATGTCCCGGTGCCCATGGGTCGGAAAGCCAGCACTCGGGCTGATTCGGTCATCGTTAATCACCCGCAAAGCCCGGAAGCCCATGTAGCGAGGGTCGTAGTACTCTCCAAAAGAAAATGAGTGGTAAGTATCAAGCCAACTGAGCTTGACATGACCCCTCTCTTCCCGCTTGCGCAAAGTCAGCATCACAGTTTCTCCGAAACCTGACCCTCGCAACCATCTTATTAACTCTGCAGTCAGAATGTCAATATTCAAACAGTTTTATTTCTTCTTTTCCCTGCTATTCTCGCCAAAAACTTGCCAAAAATTTTGGGTTGGATATCTTGACGGGGTGGTGGGGGTGGGGATAGGGTAGTAAAGCGCTGATGAGGCCACCCAGCCCCGGCGCCCCAGAACC
>NZ_JBSSBV010000022.1:0-50814 GCF_054059115.1 Thermostichus sp. MS-CIW-26 | reverse complement strand
GGATACCGCCATTCTGTTTGGAAACAAACAGAATGCTATCGCTGCATAGTTGAACAGTGATGTTCAGCAGTGTTCAGCGTAAATGTATCAGATACGCTGAGACTTCACAAGACCCACAGCTTTTGGGAAAGCAAGATGGGGACGCTGGCCTAGCCGTCATGGGCGGGATCCGTATGAATTAGTACCCAACCGGATAGAAAAGAGGGGCTTTTTCGGTCGCGTGAGCGGCGCGGAGCGCTCTTTCTGGCAAAGCCGTTGCCTGGTGGGCTGGATCCGGCTCAACTTGGCCGGAAGAGGCAATCGGCACCTCAATCATCCGATCCGGTACCAGCGGCACCATTTCGGAGCGGTCGGCAATTTCCCGCAGAGAATTGGCGATGGATTCCTGAGTCAGCAGAAACTGTCGTTCGTTGCGCTGCATCTGCTGCCACACCTGGTAACGCTGGCTCCACCGGCTTTGGGTATGCACAGTCCAACTGTAAAGGCTTAACACTGAAACCCCAGAGAGGATAGCCATCCCTGTGGAGATCTGCTTCCACCAAGCTAGGTGTTCTGCCCAAGCCGAATGTCGGCTGCGAGGATGGGCTGATTTCAACTTCAAATCCAAAGGCTGGGTGCGGCTGGCCTGAACTGTACCGGAGAGGGGTCGGCTCAGAGCAGAAGGCTGTCTGTGGCGACGAGGGCTTTTGGGACGATCAAGACCTGCGTTCAAAGGCTGGCTAACCATAGGGCTTAACCTCACACACACCAAGGGATCCGACGGTGCAGGACTGCCGGTTCCGCTTCACCCTAGTTCCCCGCATCCCCCAATAGCAACCCCCTTCTCCCGATTCCTGGTCTCGGCGGGCTAGCCGTCCGCTTCACAGTAGCCGATCTCTTGAGATTGGGAGAACTGACTGGTGCTACATCTGACTGCTGCGGGCAGCCACTCGCAGTTTGGCAGAGCGGGCCCGTGGATTGCGTTGCCGTTCCAGTTCGGAAGGGGACAAGGGCTTGGGGGTGAGCACCTGCCAACGGGGATCCCTGCGGAAGGCCCATTTCACCAAGCGATCTTCAAGGCTATGGAAGCTGATTACGGCCAACCTGCCGCCGGGTTTCAACCAAGTGGGGGCTTGGGCCAGCAAGGTTTCTAAAGCCTCCAGTTCTCGGTTCACGGCAATGCGCAACGCCTGAAAGACCCGAGTGGCCGGGTGAATGCGGCCTCGCCGAGCTGCCGGAGGTACTGCCTGCCAAACCACCTGGGCCAACTGGGTAGTTGTGGCGAGGGGACGAGCCTGCTCGATGTGATGGGCAATGCGGCGGGCAAATCGCTCTTCGCCGTAACGGGTGAAAATCTCGATCAACTCTTCGACCGGGCGATGATTAACCCAATCGGCGGCAGTTTCCTGAGCGGCACTGGGATCCATGCGCATATCCAGCGGCCCCTCTCCGCGAAAGCTAAATCCCCGCTCAGGACAGTCCAGTTGCGGAGAACTCACCCCCAAGTCGGCCACGATGCCATCGAAGGGGATCCCCTGCCCCTGCTCATCCCGAAAGCCGTGCTGCTGCAGATCGAAATCGGCAAAATTGAGGTGCCACAGTTGGATGCGGCTGCCGGGGATCCCTTCTGCTGCAAAACGCGCTTGCGCCGCCTGTAGAACCGCCGGATCCCGATCCAACCCCACCACTCGGGCAGCTCCCCCCCGCAGCAGCGCCAAGCTGTGCCCACCCCCTCCCAACGTCACATCCAGAAAAGTGCCGCCCCCCTGGGGTTGCAGGTAGGCCATCACCTCCTCGGTCAAAACGGAATCGTGTTGATACGCCTCGCCAAGCACGGTCTGCGGGGGTTCTATTTCTGCTGCTACAAAGTTCAGTATCTGCAAAAAAAAGGCCGAGGCCAGGCCCCGACCGAGGAATCCATGTTGTTAAGGTGATCCTCTGGGAAAAGAGGGGTGGCCGTCAAAAGACAGGCTGTCTTGGGATCCCTGGCAAAATCTCTGGGGCGCGAGTCCCGCTCTGAGTATGATGAGACTGCTGCCGCTTTTGCCCAGTCTGCCGTCAGGGTTGCTGTGTTGACTCACTCTTCTGCTACTGATATCTTGACCCTCTCGCCGGCCAAGGGCCTGCGCGGCCAAGTCAGCATCCCCGGCGACAAGTCCATTTCCCACCGCGCCCTGATGCTGGGATCCCTGGCCGAAGGAGAAACCACCATCCAAGGGCTGTTGCTGGGAGAGGATCCCCGCAGTACGGCAGCCTGTTTTCGGGCGCTGGGGGCAGATATTTCGGAGCTCAACAGCGAGTGTGTTCGCATTCGGGGAGTTGGCCTGGGCCAGCTGCAAGAACCGGCAGACGTGTTGGATGCAGGTAACTCCGGCACCACCTTGCGCCTGATGCTGGGGATCCTGGCTGGCCAGGCCGGGCGCTTTTTTGCCGTCACCGGCGATCGCTCCCTGCGCTCGCGGCCCATGGGGCGGGTGGTAGAACCGCTGCGGCAGATGGGGGCCAGCATTTGGGGACGGGCCGGTGGGACGTTGGCACCTTTGGCCGTACAAGGGGGATCCCTCAAGGGCATTCACTACCGCTCCCCGGTGGCTTCAGCGCAGGTAAAATCCTGCCTCTTGCTGGCGGGCCTGCTGGCGGAAGGCACCACCCAAGTCACCGAGCCGGCTCTCTCTCGGGACCACTCGGAACGGATGTTGCGGGCCTTCGGAGCCGACATTCACGTGGATCCAGAGGCGAAAACCGTGGCCGTGGTGGGCGGATCCCGCCTGGTGGGCCAAAAAGTTCAGGTGCCGGGAGATATCAGCTCGGCAGCCTTTTGGCTGGTGGCCGCCTCCATTGTGCCCGAGAGCGAATTGCTGCTAAGGGATGTGGGCCTCAACCCCACCCGTACCGGTGCGCTGCAGGTGTTGCAGGAGATGGGGGCCGATATTCAAATTGAAAACTGCCGGGAAATGGCCGGCGAGCCCCTGGGAGATCTGCGGGTGCGTTCGGCCCGCTTGCGCGGCTGCACCATCGCCGGCGATCTCATCCCCACCCTGATCGACGAGATCCCGGTTTTGGCGGTGGCGGCGGCCTTTGCCGAGGGGATCACCGTGATTCGCGATGCCGCAGAGCTGCGGGTCAAAGAAAGCGACCGTCTGGCTGCCATAGCCCAAGAGCTGAGCCGCATGGGAGCCCAGGTCACTGAATATCCTGATGGCCTGGAAATCAAGGGAGGGATCCCTCTTCACGGGGCCGAGGTCGACAGCCACGAGGATCACCGCATCGCCATGAGCCTGATGGTGGCAGCTCTAGGAGCGCAGGGATCCACCCTCCTCAGGGGAGCCGACTGTGCCCGCATCTCCTACCCCGACTTCATTCCCACCCTGCAACGATTGACTGCTTCCCCCCTGGAGTCTTGAGAGGGCCCATCTTTAACTTTGCCGCCTCTGCTCCTATGTCGACCTGCCCCAGCCCGCCCGGCCCTATCGCCATCGAACATCTCTGCTTCCGGGTTCCTCCCGGTGGGCAAGCAGCCTTTCTTGAGCAAGACGAGCGGGTTTGGGGATCCGCCCTGCGCCGGCATCCGGGTTTTCTGGGCAAAGAAGTTTGGCTGGATCAAGAGGATCCCGAACTTGTCCACCTCATCCTCCGCTGGGCCAGCCGTGCTGACTGGAAGGCCTTTCCCTCCGAGCAAGTGGAGGCATTGGATCGGCAAATGCGGCCTTTTTATGTGCGCTTGGAACAGGCCAAAGAATACCAGCTCTGGCAGCCCGGCCCTTCTGCAGGGACAGGAAAGCAGGATTAAGGGATCCCTTCAGTCTCAAAACCTACCTCAGAGCCCACCGAGTCAGCCCTGGGGGATCCTGCCACCCGCTCCTGCTCCACCAGCTCCCGCAAACTGGGCATGGTCACGGCCAAAGCTCCTTCTCGCCGCTGCAGCCCCGCTTCAAAACTCTCAGGGGTGACAATGCCGCCGGAAATGAGCATCTTAAAAGCGTCTTCCACCGGCATGAACACTTCCACCACCTGGTCTTCCGGCACAATGGCGTACCAGCCCGTCGTTGGATTGGGGGTGGTGGGCACAAACAGGCCAAGGGAGCGCTGCGGCCCATCGGGCCGAATGGGAGTTTGAATGGTGCCCGTCACAAAGGCCAGCGCCCAAGCTCCTGGTCGGGGATATTCCACCAGCACCACCCGCCGAAAGCGCTGATTGTTGGGGGCAAACAAAACACTGACCAATTGCTTCAAGGTCTTGTACACCAGCCCCGCCACCGGAATCGCATGGAGCAACTGTTCGCTGAGATTGAGCAGCCACTGGCCGACAATGTTGCGGGCCATGAAGCCAATCAACAGGATGAGCACAATCGGCGTCAACAGGCCCACCGCCAGATCGATGAGGTTGATCAAGATCGGGTGCAAACCCTGGATGGGATTGAACTGCTTCGGAATGCTGGTCAGAAAGCCAATGCTCCAGGTGGCCACCTCCACCGTCAGCCAAATGGTAGTTGCCAGAGGGATCACCACCAGCAACCCCGCCACGAAGTAGTTCTTAAGATGCTGTTTCCATTGTGAAACCATGGTGAGGTCGTCCCGTCGAGTCAACCGAGTGGATGCATCGAACCCTTGCAAGTGGAGCTTGCAGATGGCAATCATGATACCTGCCTTCTGCGTTGCCCTCATGGGGGGCAGCCGCAACTTGCCGGCAAAAGAAATCGGGCTGCCAAAAAGCGCAGAGCCCCAAACTTTCATCAGGCCGATAATGCTATCTTAGGTCGATATAAAATTTTGTAAAGGCAGGGATCCCGTCCCGAGGCGTTGTGGCCAAGCCCCTGGATGGTTTGTGTTTCTGCTGGGTGTTGCGTGGGAGGCCCTATGTCAGAGTCGGATTGGCTAGAGCATACCTGTCAGGTGGAGGTGCCTGTTCCCATTGAGCAGGTATGGGATTTGTGGGCCAACCTCACCCTCATGCCCCGTTGGATGAAGTGGATCCGCTCGGTGGAATTGCTGGATCAGGAGCTGTCCCGGTGGACACTGGATACCCGCGGCCTCACCTTCAGTTGGATCTCCCGCACCCACACGGTGGTGAAACACCAACACATCGGCTGGAGTTCGGTGGAGGGGCTGCCCAACCGGGGCGCGCTGCGCTTTTACGACCGCAAAGGCAGTACCATTGTGAAGCTGTCGGTGGCCTACAAGCTCCCGGGGATCCTCGGCAAAATCTTGGATGGCCTGTTTGTGGGCAAAGTGGTGGAGAGCACCATCCAGGCAGATCTGGAGCGCTTCAAAGCCTATGCCCTAGAGCAGGCGGGGCCAGCCGCCGACAATGCCTCGGTCAGCTAGTCTCCGTTCGTCAGGCCCAAGTGTTTCGCCGACCTTCCCCATTGTCAACCCTCGCCACTGCAAAGGCCGCTTCATGTCAGATCCCTCTCCTGAGCCTGTCATTGCCCTCTCTCGTCAGCCGGTGGACAACCGCAACATTCGCTTCTCTCTGGAGCGGGGCGAGCTGGATCTGGATCAACTTCTCCTGCTGTTGAACCGCAATGCCTTTTGGGCGCAGAATCGCCAGCGGCAGGAGATGGAGCGGGCCGTTGCCCACAGCCATCCGGTGGTCAGCGCCTGGGATGGGGAGCGCCTGATTGGCTTTGGCCGCGCCACTTCCGATGGGGTTTACCGAGCCGTCCTCTGGGATATCGTGGTTGATCACGATTACCGACGTCAGGGCATTGGCCGCAAGTTGGTGGAAACCCTGATCAGCCATCCCCACCTGCAGTCGGTGGAGCGCATCTACCTGTTCACAACCCATCAGCGTGGCTTTTACGAGCGAATCGGCTTTGTGGAAAATCCCAGCACCACCTTGGTTTTACACGGGCGCCCTCTGGAGTTTTTAGTCCCGGCTGCCGAGCAGGAGCAGGCTTGACCGACAGGGATCCTGGGTGAGTGTATCTTGAACAACAGTGGGTTGGCTCTGCCTTGGGAGGAGGACGCGCTAGCCTGAAAAGCAAAAAGGGTGAGAGGGTGTACTCATGGCCAATCGCCTCGCCACAAGTTCCAGCCTTTACTTGCGCAAGCACGCCGAGAACCCGGTGGACTGGTGGCCTTGGATCCCAGAAGCTCTGGAGAAAGCCCGGGCCGAGGATAGGCCGATTTTTCTGTCCATCGGCTATTCCAGTTGCCACTGGTGTACGGTCATGGAGGGCGAGGCCTTCTCCAACCCTGAAATTGCCGCCTTTTTGAATGCCCATTTTTTGCCCATCAAGGTGGATCGCGAGGAGCGGCCGGATCTCGACAGCATCTACATGCAGGCGTTGCAGCTCATGAGCGGGCAGGGGGGGTGGCCCCTCAATGTTTTCCTCACGCCCGATGACCTGGTGCCCTTTTACGCCGGCACCTATTTTCCTGTAGAGCCCCGCTTTGGCCGCCCGGGGTTTCTGGCCTTGCTGCAGCGCATCCTGCAGTTTTACCGGCAGGAAAAGGAAAAAATAGAGGAGATGAAAGGCCAGATTTTGACGGCTCTGACCACCCTCAGCGACCTGGTGCCGGAAGACCACATTCCCGCCGACCTGCTGCGCTCTGGGATCCCCAAGATCCAGCCTTTGCTCTCCAATGCCGGGGCGGTGCAGCAATTTCCCATGATGCCCTACGCTCAGTTGGTATTGCGTTCGGCCCGCTTCGACCCACCAGAAGGGATCCCCGGCTCGCAGAGCGCTCTGGAACGGGCCAAAGAGCGAGGCATGGCCTTGGTGCTGGGAGGGATCTTCGACCATGTGGCCGGAGGATTTCACCGCTACACCGTGGATCCCACCTGGACGGTGCCCCACTTTGAAAAGATGCTCTACGACAACGGGCAGATCCTAGAGTTTCTCTCCGATCTGTGGGCGCACGGTATCCAAGATCCGGCCATTGAGCGGGCGGTGCGGCTGACGGTGGAGTGGGTGGCGCGAGAGATGACCGCCCCTGCCGGGTATTTCTACGCCGCTCAAGATGCCGACAGCTTTGCCCGGGCAGAAGATCGAGAGCCAGAGGAGGGAGAGTTCTACGTCTGGCGCTGGCAGGAGCTGCAGGAGCTCTTGGAGGAAGAAACCTTCCGCGCCTTGCAGCAGGCGTTTGACCTATCGCCGGGGGGCAACTTCCCCGATCGGCCCGGCTGCATCGTCTTGCAGCGCCAACAGGGAGGAGCGTTGCCGCCAGAAGTTGAAGCCGCCTTGACCACCCATCTGTTTCAGGCACGCTATGGCTCTGCGGATCGACGAGTTCCCTTCCCTCCGGCAGTGGATGCCCAATCGGCCCGTCTGCAATCCTGGCCAGGGCGAATCCCACCTGTCACCGACACCAAGATGATCGTCTCTTGGAACGCCTTGATGATCTCCGGCCTGGCGCGGGCCTATCAAGTGTTCGGCAACGCAGACTATCTGCAATTCGCTCTGCGGGCTGCCCAATTCATCCTCAGCCAGCAGCGCCACCCTGAGACCGGATCCCTGTTGCGCCTGAACTACGATGGCACAGCTCAGGTGCCCGCCAAATCGGAAGATTACGCCCTGCTGATCAAGGCCCTGTTGGACTTGCAGCAAGCCTGCCTGCCCCTGGTGGGGGATCCCACCCCTCAAGACTGGTTGCAGGCTGCCCTCCAGCTCCAGCAGGAGATGGATGCGCAACTGTGGGATCCGGCCAGGGGGGGATACTTTGTCAGCGATGCCCAGAGTGCCCCTGAGCTGTTGGTGCGAGAGAAGGAGTTCCAGGACAACGCTACCCCTGCAGCCAATGGGGTGGCCATTGCCAACCTGGTGCGCCTTGCCGCCCTCACTGGAGATCTGGACTACCTGGAGCGGGCAGAGCAGGCCTTGAAAACCTTTGCCCACATCATGAGCACCCAGCCGCGCACCTGCCCCAGCCTTTTTGCCGGACTGGATTGGTATAGCAATTGGGTGAAAGTCACCCTGGAGGCCGATTCCATTCCCGCCTTTCAGCAACGATCTTGGCCCACCACCGTCTTTGCTCTCCCCACCGAGACCGAACCTCTGCCGGAAGGAGCTCTGGGGCTGGTGTGCTGGGGCAACAAATGCCTGGCCCCTGCCAGTTCTCTCGAGCAAATCCAGTCCCAAATCACCAAAGGCCAAAACCGGGCTTACTGACCTTTGCCCAACTTTTGCTCAGGGCAGCAGGGATCCCTTTGCCAAGGTTACTGCTGGGGCTCCGCAGGCTTTTCCACCCCAAAAAACTCAATGCGGTAACTTTGGATGCGGGTGCCCGTTTGTTGCTCCACTTGGGCCAGCAGTTCAGGCGGCAGCTCCACGTCCACATCCAAGATGCGGTTGCTATCCAGACAGTTCACGTGGCTGTGGGGATGGGTGCGGTTGCCGTAGCGGCGCCCATCGGCACGATCCAAGCACTCGACAATGTTGTGGCTGGCCAAAGCTTCCAGGTTTTGATAAACGGACGTGTGGCCAATCAGTTTGCCCTGCTGATTTAGGCGATCGTAAATCTCGCGGGCGGAGAGGTGCTCGCCACACTGCCACAGCAGCTCCAGGATATAACGGCGCTGTCGGCTCAAACGCAGATTGCACTCCCGGCACCGTTCCAAAGCAGCTTCCAAAGAATCCAAGGGGCGAGGCATGGAAAACCTCAAGTCATACCGAGTCTGAGATAGGTAGTTGCTCATCTCTACCAAGGTAGCATTTGTGCGTCAACAGTTGTTCAAAAAACACCCCGAACTCTACAAGAGCTGCCGCGCATAGCCATCTTCGAGCCGAGTCCAGGCCGTGCGCAGATGGAAGAGCCCAACATCAGCCTTTTGATTTTCTACAATACCGCTGGAGTGTTGGGGGCAAAGATCATGCAGCGGCGCAAGGTAATTCTGGGTTTGTTGGGGTTGGCCAGCAGCAGTGGATTGGCAGGAGCCTATTGGGCCAGTCGGCAGCAGCCCTCTCATCTAGCCCCAGGGATGGGATCCCCTAGAGCCGCTCTCCCCTCTCCTACCCCCCAGCCCACCCCCACCGTCGTCCCCCATCCAGATGCCCCCCATGGCCTCTACATCCCCCCCCGCCGAGATCTGCGCCTCTTGGTCATCAGTGACATGAACGGCATCTACGGCTCGGTGGAATACGACCCAGAGGTGGATCGGGGCATCGGCCTCATCCCCTATCTTCAGCCGGATATTGTTTTGGGAGGAGGAGATATGGTGGCCGGGCAGGATCCCCGCCTGTCGGAGGAGCGCATTCGCGCCATGTGGGCAGCCTTCGACCGGCATGTGGCTGGCCCAATCCGTGCGGCCAAACTTCCCTACGGCTTTACCTTGGGCAATCACGATGCTTCCTGTGCCCGCACCACGCGGGGCGGCTTTCTCTTTCAAAAAGAACGGGATCTGGCCCGCGAGTTTTGGAACGATCCGGCCCACGACCCAGGTTTGAACTTTGTGGATCGGGGGGACTTTCCCTTCTACTACACCTTTGAAAAAGACGATGTGTTTTACCTAGTCTGGGATGCCACCTGCAATTACATCCCGCCCGAACAAATGGCCTGGGCGGAAGCGGCTCTGGCCAGCGAACGGGCTCAGAAGGCCAAGTTGCGCATTGTCATCGGCCATCTGCCCCTCTACGCCATCACTGTCGGGCGCGACGATCCGGGAGAAGTGCTGCTGGAGGCGGATGCCAAACGGGCTCTGCTGGAGAAGTACCGCGTCCACACCTACATCAGCGGCCACGACCACGGCTACTACCCTGGCCACAAAGGGCAACTGCAACTGCTTCACTGCGGCATTCTCGGCTCTGGCCCTCGTCCCCTCTTGGGCAGCCCTCTGCCCCCCCGCAAGACCCTCACCCTTATCGACGTGGATTTCGAGAGCCCAGATGTTACCTATTACACTACCTATCACATGCGGGATCTGAGCGTGATCGACCAAGCAGAGCTGCCCCGTTTCATCACTGGGCACAATGGCTTGGTGCTGCGCCGCGACGTCAATTGGGACAACCTCACCCCCCAAGAAATCGCCACCTGCCAAGCTCGTATTGGATCCCTGTGTCGGGATTAACGTCTCCGTCTTGGCAAAAGATTGATGAGCCGTTTGTAGATGCTGATACATTTACGCTGAACACTGCTGAACATCACTGTTCAACTATGCAGCGATAGCATTCTGTTTGTTTCCAAACAGAATGGCGGTATCCCGCAAAGCTTTGAGTAGAATACCCAAAGCGCAGTTTCCGTGTCGTCTTACTACCAATTTTCTGCTTTGCTTTGGCTACCATGTTGGCAGACTCGAAAGTAAACAGAAAGATCAACTGGTAGTAATCCGTACTGAACATATTATACATTATTTTCAGTATAGTTGAGCTTATTATTGACTAGAGTCATGCTCTCGCGAGGGTTCTGCACACTTCGCGAGCAGCCCAGGCTTTTCAACAGATGATTCAAAGCAGCTTTTTCCAGCAACACCAGCCATAGCCGGTGCAACTGTGTCTCTCGCATAACGGATCCCAGTGATTGATTTCAGCGAAACTGTAGAGAGCTTGTGAAGGCAGCAACAAGAAACGTTAAAGAGAACACAAAGTTGGCAACGGAATGTTGGCAGTGTTATCTTCAAGCGCGGTTGACCTACCGTCGCTGAGCCGGTTGACTGTTGCGCCTTTTCCCTGCCGTCCAACTGATCGACAACTGGAGCGCAAAACTCCTGCTACCCTGGTTGAATGATGGTTTCGTTCCTGGTTGAGGTAGAGGGGAATTTGACAGATGAGCAGGTGCGGGAGGGATTCCACGCCCTCTCTGACCCGATTCGCCTGCGCGTGCTGCAACTGCTGCAGGGGCGTGAGTTGTGTGTTTGTGATCTCTGCGAGGAGCTGAAGGTGAGCCAATCCAAGCTCTCGTTTCACCTAAAAACCCTGCGGGATGCGAAATTGGTCAATGCTCGCCAGCAGGGGCGCTGGATTTACTACAGCCTCAACCCACCCGGTTTTCAGCTCCTGCAGCATTTTTTGGATAGATTGGGGCAAGCTGGCCCTGTCAAGGCCGCAGTTCCCTGTGTGGAAGACCTCTAAGGCGAGCAGGGATCCCAAAATGTCCCTAGAAAAACTGTCGGATCCCGCCCTTGTACATTCCGAAGACGGGCTTGCTGCAACACAAGAAATTACAGATGTGAATGGTGTTCCCTGCTGGCAACCCCAGGGATCCCGGCGGGTCAACTCGGAGAAAATGAGGATCCCATCTCCTAAAATCCATCAAAGTTCCCTGACACCAGCTCCCCTGTTGCTTAGTTAGGATTGATACAAGAGAGGTGGGAACAACATGATACGTGAACAGCGAGAAGAGTTGGAACGCATCCACCGAGCACACCTGTGGAATCGCCTCAAGGAGCGGGTGAAACGCGCCCAGTTGAATCCGTCTCTGCTGGCTTTGCTGGCACGAGAGGCTTTTGAGTTGGGCTTCCCCCTTCCCTCTTTATCTGACCAACCCCAGGTCAATTCCCCTGCTGAGCAGCCCCAAGATGGAAGTCATCATCGCCGCACAAGGCCTCCGGCCCGCTGGCGCGAACGGTGAGTCCACCCTCTCTTCTGGCCGAGAAAGCGGGCAGCCACGATCATAGGAGAATTTCTCTCCAGAGACTCTCAAAGCAGCTAGTCTAGGCAATGATTTTGAATAAAATCAGAGCCCATGATGAACACCACCGAAGCCCTTGAGATTCTCAACCTTCCGCCCGATGCAACCGAGCGGCAGATCCGGGGGCGACTGTTTCAGGAATACCAAACCCTCAGTACTGCCCTCGCAGAACTGGAGGACGAGCGACAAAGACCCTTGCTAGAGGCGCAACTGGCGCGGCTGAATGAGGCGCGGGATGTGTTGCTCAGCGGGGGATCCCAGGCTGAGAAGGGTTTGTCTTGGGTCAGCCCAGAGGACTTGCCCCCCCAGGTGATTGTGCTGCTTTACCAAGCCAATGGGCAGGAGGGAATCTGCACGCGCCAGGTTGGGGGTCAAGATATCGTCATTGCTTTCGAGAGCTCGTTTGCGGCAAGAAAATATGCGCAGCGGTTGGCTCAACAGGGACTGCCCAAGCCCGTGGCAGAACGCTTTGACACGCAGGAGATCGTCGATTTTTGCCGCAGCGGAGGGTATGGGTTGATGGTGGTTCCGGCCAGCGAAACGCTGGAGCCCCTACAAGAAAGCACGGAAGCTGCCCGTGATTGGCAGGGCAGGTCTTGATGCCGTTTGGCCTCGATCCACTTGCGTTAAGGGTGCCCTCGATGATTAGTGTGGAACCGATCTCTGTGGACGAGTTTCGCCAGCTCATGGCCGCCGATCTGGACGCTTGCTGCGAGGCCTTTGATCTGCGGGCAGAGTACCTGCGTTTGCAGCAACAGCGGCTACGCTCCTGGGGCATGCTGGCCTTTGGTTTGATAGCAATAGCCTTGGTCATCTTCTTGGGGATGCGGGATCCCGGCTCTTGGGTGTCCTATACCGCGGCTGCCGGGATCCTACTGCTGCTCCTGTTGGGGATCCTGAGAGTCAGCCTGCGCTTGGGAAAAAGCCTGCATCGCATCCGGCAGCGTTGGCAGGAGGCCCACCTGCTCAACAGCACCCCTGAGATGATGAAGTTTGCCACCGATCTGGCCCGCAAGGTAAAAGACTACAACCACTGGGTCAACGAGCTCCAACAATCCCTGCAGGGGGGGCAGCATTGGCGGGATTTTCGGCAACTCAGTGAGGCTGAGCAAAAGTACATCCAATCGCTGTTTTTACAAGTGCGGGCCCAACTGGTGATGGCCCTACAGGTGTGCCGAGCTTTGATCGAGGATCCACAAGCCTCTGTGGCTCAGTATCTCAACCAAATGGTTGCCCGGGATCAGCAACTGTTGGAGCAATTTACCGCCAAAAACTTGACTGGCAACCGCTACGCAACCCTGGCTCGTGAGCTGTCCGGCCTGGAGGCAGATCTACAAGCTCAGCTCAGAACCTTGGGCTCTCGATGATACCCTGTTGGAGGTGTCCAGCAGCGTACTCATGGGCAGTAGAGGCACTCGAAAATTGTACGGCCTGTTGCTTGCCGGCGGACTGGGCTTGCTGGGATGCGGGGATCCGAATGTACCCCTGACCCAACCGCCCCCCGATGCTTTTCGGGTTAGCACCCCACGGCCACCGCGCCTAGATCTGTACCCCACCCCACCACCCACGCCAACTCCTACGCCGACACCACCCCCCAGCTTGCTGGAGCTCACAGCCCGTTGGTTGGGGATCCCTTGGCCGCCCCAAGAGACCAGCCTGGTGAGATTGAGCGCCCGTTTCCTGGAGATCCCACTACCTCCCAAGCCCCGCCGCTCCGCCAGCCCCTCACCTCAGCCTTCCCCCAGTTCGGAAAGAGAAGAGAGAAAGCAGCAAGGCCGCGAAACCTAGTCCGCACCCCTGACCTCTGGAGATCTAGGCGCCCGCAGTCACCGGCTCCGTTTCTCGAACGCGCAGCTTTTCACAGGGGATGGTGTCTGCCAGAATGGAGCTGGCCATCATACCCGTGTGAATCTCCAGTTTGGCTCCGGGCACCGCCTCAAACAGCAGCCGCTGGCCTGGAAAGACCACCCGCTCAAAGTACCAGTTTTCGATATTCGTGATGCGAACCACCTGAATAGAGCTGGTCGCATTGATGTAGCTACAGGTTATTCGCTCTGCTCGTTTTTTATCGGGGATTGCATCGAGTGTTTGCATAATTCAGATTACCAGCCCACGTTGCTCAGCCTATCATCTACCCTAACACCGTCTGGGGATCACTGCGGTAGTCTGCGATACGGCGATCCCAACTGGCAGAAATCAATCCTGGAAAAACATAGTCATTCATAGTCACTCCAAACTAGATTGAAACACTTCCCAAGCGTTCCGCGCCGCTTACAGAGGGAGTCATCCTTCACCCCCAGCCCCTCTCCTTTGGGAGAGGAGAGTTAGGAAGCAATGCCACGGAAAGGTCTCATTCCTGTTTAAAATGACTGTAACTTCTGTATCTTACCTTACCGTTTCGATGTCCAGAAGGGTTCTGCAATTCAAGGCAGATTTGAGGTAGGATTTCTCCCCAAGTTGGGGCAATTTCTCATAGAAAATCTCCACAGAGTAGTAGTCAGGATTACATTTTTCCGTTCCCTTGGAGTTTGGGGATCAGGGCTCTTGGATCCTCGATCCCGTCGTCGGCTGCGGCGAGGATTGGCCGGGATCCCAGTTCAGGCCCTCCACCCGCAGCTCCAGAGCCCCCGACTGGCGCACCGGATTGTACTGCAGGCTAAAGCCATAGGTGCGGCGGTCGTAGCCCAGGCGATAGACGACATCCACCTGCTGGCCCGACTGCAAATCTACCGTTGTCTTTGCCCCTACCCGCAGCGGGCCGTACAGTTGTTGCAAAAAGCCCAGGACGAGCTGTTCCCGCGTGGTGATGCGGTCGAACAAAAATGGCGAGGCTCCGGCCAAAAAACCGTTGGAGTAGGTCACCCTCAGGTTGGTGTAGTCGAAGGTATCGGCCACAAAAGCCCCAATCACCGCATCAATGCCAATACTGCCGGCAGTATAGCTCTGGGCTCGGCCATTGGAGTAAAAAGACTGGCTGCTGCTCACACCGGTGCTGAGCCAGATCCCTTGCTCGATGGGCAGAGCGGAAAAGCGGGGTGGGGGATCCGCCGCCGTCTTGGGAGGGCTCCAGAGGGGAAAGGAGCGATTCAAGGTTGCCCCCAGTTGCAGGCGGGAGAGCTGAATGCGGTCGGTGGTGTTGGCTAAGGCCAACTCCGGATCCGTGTCGATTTCATCCGGCTGCCCCAAGGCATCAATGTAGTCGACGGCTATGCGGTAGCTGAGATCCAAGCCGGTATTCCCTAGGCGCAGGGTGGGTGAGCGGTAGCTGGCACCGAGGCGGTTTTCCACAATTTGAAACCCCAGGCGACCGCTGAAGAAGCGTTCCCGATAGGCGTAGGTGTAGGCGACTTCTCCACCATCGCCGGTGGTGATGCGGTGTTCGACCTGGGCTCGCAAGCGCTGAGCAAACTCCTGGAAGACGATCCCCCGCAGCTCGGCAAACAGCGAGGTTTGAGCGTTGGCTTCCGGTTGCCGCCAACGAAAATCGGCCCGCAGCCCGATCCCATCCAAAAGGCCCTGCTCACTGCCCCAAAGACGTTGTGGATACAGTTGCGGGGAGAGCACCAAGCTCACGTTGGGATCCCGCAGCAGCTCGAAGTTGGGTTGCAGGATCAGGCCCCGTCGCAATTCTTCTCGGTCGAAATCGTCGTAGAAGATGCTGACCGGAGGCTGACGGTTCAACGAGTCGAAGCGCAGCCGAATGGGCAGGGGCAGAAACAAGACCTGGTCGAAAACCAATTGCCCCGCCTCGGCAATCAGCAGGCTGGAACCATCTGCCTGAAGAGTGGAGGTCACCCGTGGGCTGCGAATCTCCAACTCCGGCGGATCCAGCGGGTCGTTGGTCAGCCGCACCTGTTCTCCTTCCCAGGTGGTGGCATCGAAGCGGATGCGAACGGCACGAAAGCGCACCAGCCGCTGCGGAGAGAGGGCGGCTGCCGGGGATCCACTGGCCTGCAACTGGCCAATATCCACCTGCCCGAAGGCCTCTTCCAAAAATCCCCGCTCTTGCTCAAAGTCGTATTCTAGGCGGGATCCCTGAATGCGCTGCCGATCCAGTTGAATAGAAACATTGCCCTCGGCCACAGCCCGCCGCTGTCGCAGCTCAATGCGCAGGCGATCCGCCCGCAACACAGAGCGACCCAGCCGCATCTCCACATTGCCTTCCGCCTGGAAAACTTCCGCCCGTTGGTCGAAGGTTTGCCGATCAGAACGCAGCCGTAACGTTCGGTCGGCAAGGGCGCCGAGGTCGGTCGTACTTATGGGCTGGGCGACCCCCTTCTTCTGGGACTCCACCTGAGCCGCAGCAGGGCCGGCAACTGCCAACCCCAGCACCCCCAAGCAGAGCCAGAGCAACCGCAACCCTCTCATAATCACCCGGCGCAAAACTTCAACACAGATCCCCTACGGCTTCCCCAGCCCGCTAGCTTGTGGCCAACTGGGAAAGGTTGAGGACTCGGTTGAGCTTGCCGCTGCGGTAGCCCTCCAAATCGAGACTGACATAGAGATAGCCGAAGGATTGCAGGGCCTTGACCAGCGCTTCCAGATTGGTTTTCTGCACAAACTCCACGATCTGATCCGGAGGAAGTTCGATGCGGGCGGTGTCCTTCTCCGAGCGTACCCTGACCTGCCGCCAACCCAAGCTGCGCAAGTAGCGCTCCGCCGCTCCCACCCGACGCAGCTTCTCAGGGGTGATTGCCTCCCCGTAGGGAAAGCGAGAGCTGAGGCAGGGTTGGGCCGGTTTATCCCACCAAGACAGCCCCAGGTGGCGAGACAATTGCCGCACCTCCAGCTTGCTCATCCCCACCTCCGCCAAAGGGGAACGCACGCCGCGCTCCCGAGCTGCCTGTGTCCCCGGTCGGTAATCGGCCAGATCGTCGGCATTGAGACCATCCACCACATGGTTATATCCCTGGGCTTGGGCCAACAGGCGCAAGGTATCGTGCAAGTGACTTTTGCAGAAGTAACACCGGTTAACAGGGTTGGCGGCGTAGCTCGGATCCTCCAGCTCGTGGGTTTCGACGATCTGATGGCGGATCCCGATTTGCCGAGCCTGCTGAATTGCTTCTTCCAAATCTTCGGGCAGCAGCGAAGGAGAAGCAGCGGTGACAGCCAGGGCCCGCTCCCCCAACTGATCCCAGGCCAACTTGGCCACCAAGCTGCTGTCAACTCCCCCCGAGTAGGCCACCAAGACCTGCTCCATCTCGGCGAAGATCTGGACAAGCTGCTGGAACTTGTGCTGCAGGACGGGATCCCACTCCAGCAGGAGGTTGGCCGTTGTTCCTCCCTCTCCCGGGGGGAGAAGGTCGAGACGAGAAGCGGTTGGGCCTTGGGCTGTGCTCATGAAGACAGAAGATGCCAAGCGTTTGGATAACCAGGCAAGGATGCCATCTCGCTATTGCCGGCAGGAGAAAAGCCGGTTGCTATCAGGGGCAGGGATCCCCCCTCTTTCTATTCTTTCCCAGAGATCCCCGACTTTCCAACGCTTCTCCCCAGCATGGGATGCGGGATCCCTCAAGGAAAAGTAGACAATTGGGCAATCTATCCGTAGTCCGCTGACCTGCTGTCGCGATGGTGCTATGCCTCCGGCACCCTACCGGGAACCGCACCGCTTCGCGATACGCTGAATAAGATGGGTTGCAGTGGCCCCTTATAATTTTTTCTGGGTTCTCTGCCGCAATTGACCTCACAGCTTTTTCCGGCGACACTTGCTACAGCCAATGCAGAGATATCTACTTGGTTATAGGGATCCCACCTATCTTGCAGAACTTCATGAAACTTAGAAAAAGCGGTACCCCTCTCCTAGCGCACCATGGCTTTGCAACTTGAACCCGCTAGCCCGCCAGAAGTGGCCGTTTATCAGCCCTATTACGCCGTTGCCCGCCGACAGTACCTAGCCCTCGCGGTGGGCCTCTACAAAAAAGCCAGCCTGGAAGGGCAGAGGGCCATCGAGGGGGAAGAGCCTGTCCGCTTCTTGGCCAGTTGGCATACGTCCCCGTTGCCTTCGGATCTGACGGTGGTTCAGGTCATCTTTGCTCAGGATGCAGATCTCACCTATCAGCTCTCCATCGCCAACTACGAGTTTGTGGATTATCTGATTGATGTCGTCTCTTTGGTGCAGCGCGGACAACAGCCGGATTTCTCCACCGCCTTTTACAAGAAACTGATGCGATATGAAGATTGATCTGGGTTGCTCAGCCACCATCACCCTCTACGACACCACATTGCGGGATGGGGCCCAGCGAGAGGGTCTATCGCTGTCGGTGCAAGACAAGTTACAGATTGCCAAGCTGCTGGATCGGCTGGGGATCCCGTTTATTGAAGGGGGCTGGCCAGGAGCCAATCCCAAGGATGTGCAGTTTTTCTGGCAGATGCGGGAAGAGCCCCTAGAGCAAGCCGAGCTGGTGGCTTTTTGTTCTACCCGCAAGCCGGGGCGGCGGGCGGCAGACGATCCCATGCTGCAGGCCATTTTGGCGGCGGGCACCCGCTATATAACCGTCTTCGGCAAGTCTTGGGATCTCCACGTCACCGAGGGCCTGGGCACCACGCTGCAGGAAAACCTAGCCATGATCCGCGACACCATTGCCTATCTGCGATCCCAGGGGCGGCGGGTCATCTACGATGCCGAGCACTGGTTCGATGCCTATCGCCACAACCCCGACTATGCCCTGCAAACCCTGGTGGCGGCTGCCGAGGCAGGGGCGGAGTGGCTGGTTCTCTGCGATACCAATGGCGGATCCCTGCCCCACGAGATTGCGGCGATCACGGCAGCTGTCTTGGCAGAATCCCATCACCTGCAGCACTTGCCCCTAGGGATCCACACCCACAACGACTCCGGCACTGCTGTGGCCAATGCCCTGGCGGCGGTGCAGGCAGGGGCGCGCATGGTGCAGGGCACCATCAACGGCTATGGGGAACGCTGCGGCAATGCCGACCTGTGCAGCGTCATTCCCAACTTGCAACTGAAGCTGGGCTATCGCTGTCTGCCGCAAGAGAAGCTGCAACACCTGACGGAGATCTCCCGCTCCATCAGCGAGGTGGTCAATTTGGCCCCGGATGACCATGCTCCGTTTGTGGGCCTATCGGCCTTTGCCCACAAGGGCGGGATCCACGTCAGCGCCGTTCAGAAAAACCCTCTCACCTACGAGCACATCGCCCCGGAGCAAGTGGGCAACTGTCGCCGCATCGTGGTCTCAGAACAGGCGGGGCTGAGCAACATCCTCCACAAAATGGCCGGATTCGGGATCCGGCTGGACAAGTCGGATCCACAGGCGCGCTTGATTTTGGAGCGGCTGAAAACCCTGGAGCTGCAGGGCTACCAGTTTGAGGCGGCTGAGGCCAGCTTTGAGCTGTTGGTGAGGGGGTTGTTGGGTCAGCGCTCGCATCCGTTTGAAGTGCTCAGCTTCAACGTGACGACCACCACCCGCTCCGATTGGAACAGCAAAGACTGGGATCCCAGTGGCGAAGCAACGGATGTGCAATCTTTGGCGGCGGTGAAGATAGCGGTGCAGGGGCAAACTCGAGTGACAGCGGCGGAAGGCAATGGGCCGGTGGCTGCTCTGGATGGGGCGCTACGCAAAGCGCTGCTGGAGTTCTATCCCCAACTGGAGGCGATTCACCTGTCTGATTACAAGGTGCGCATTTTGGATGGGCGAGCCGGCACCTCGGCCAAAACGCGGGTGCTGGTGGAGTTTAGCGACGGTCACCGCCGTTGGACCACGGTGGGGGTTTCCACCAACATCATCGAGGCCTCCTGTCGGGCTTTGGTGGAGGGCTTGGAGTACAGCCTGCTGCCGCCCAGCTCTCCTTTGCCCGCTTCTGCAGAGCACCGTTCTAACGACTCCGTCCGAGTAGCGCAAACGGCAATGGCCGCACCAGCGGCCTCTTCTTGACTATGGCCTACAGCTCGATGAGGATCATCGGCCTGACGGGCGGAGTGGGCACGGGCAAATCCACGGTGGCCCGCATCCTGGAGCAGCACGGGATCCCGGTGGCCGATGCCGATCAAATGGCCCGCCAGGCCTTGGCGGTGGGATCCCCCATTCGCGAGCGGGTACTGGAACGCTATGGGAAGGCCATCCAAACACCCTCCGGGGATCTGGATCGCCGGCGGTTGGGCCAGATCGTGTTTGCAGATGCCGCTGAGCGGGCTTGGCTAGAGGCCCAAATCCACCCTTTCGTTAGAGCTCAACTGCAAGATTTTCTGTCCGCGTTGGCGGAGCAGAGCTCTAAAGTCCATGGGGTGCCGCTTGAGGAAGAGCCTGCCTCCCAAAAGCGTAGCGGGGTAGGATTTTCTTCTGGGCAGGGATCCCAAACCGTTTGTCTGATGATCCCGTTGCTGTTTGAAGCCCACCTGCAGGGGTGGGTGAATGAAATTTGGGTGGTGACTTGCACTCCAGAGCAGCAGCGGCAACGCCTTGCTCGCCGGGATCTTCTTACACCGGCAGAAATCGAAGCTCGCATCGCCAGCCAGTGGCCTTTGGCGGAAAAAGTGCGCCGTGCCGATGTGGTGCTGGACAACTCCGGATCCCTGGCCGAGCTGGAAGCCCAGGTGAAGCAGGCTTTGGCGTTAGAGAGGCCATTTGCCTCACCTCGGCAGGCCGGATACAGTGACGGATAGGGGATCCCCTACGCCCCGGTGGGACGGAGGGTAGCCATGTACGGGTGGGTTGAGGGAGAAACGATGCAGGAAGCAGGCTGCGTTGGCGAGACGGAGTTTGCTCAAGCTCTGGCCGCGCGGGAGCGGGAAATCCAGCTTTTGCGAGAGCGCAATCGCATCTTGCAGGGCCAGATAGACCTTCTGGAGCTGCGCCAAGAAAAGCAACACCGGCAAATTCGCAGCTATGAGGCGGAGATCGAGCAGCTTTACCAAGAGAAGCAGTTGCTGGAGCAGATGATCCAGGAGTTGCCGGAGCTCTACCGGCGCAAGCTGCAGGCCCGCCTTCAGCCCATTCGCGAGCGCATCGCCGCCATCCAGGCCGAGAATCGCCAGCTTAGGAAGGAGTTGTACCAGCTCAGCTACCGCGTGCAGCACATGGATCAGCTTGACTCGCCCGGCTGGATCCAGCTTCCCTCTCTGCGTCGCCGGGATCCCAAGTCCCCTGGCCCGCCGCCGGTCACGTTAGCAGAGGGGAGCACAAAAGCTCTGCCCGCCCAGCCCCACTCTTGATGCGCAAAGAGGGATCCCTTCATCGAGGAGCCAGAATGAGAAGAGAGAAGCGAGAAGAGAGAAGTGAGGCTCTTTCCTCTTTTCTCTCTCCTCTTTGCTCTCTGCTCTCTCCTCTTCCGGTTGGGGCGCTGCTGGCAAGGACTCCGTCCCACTATCGCGACCGGAGATCTCGGAAATGGCTGCTGCCGGCAAGTACGAACCCCTTCATCTGAAATATCGCCCGCAGCGCTTTGCCGATGTGGTCGGCCAAGGAGCGGTGGTGCAAACGCTGGCCAATGCCATCCGGCTGGGGCGGGTGGCGCCTGCCTATTTGTTCTGCGGGCCGCGGGGCACGGGAAAAACCTCCAGCGCCCGCATCTTGGCCAAGTCCTTGAATTGTGAACAGGGGCCGACGCCGGATCCCTGCCAGGCGTGCAGCCAATGCCGCGCCATCACTGCGGGAGCCTCCCTGGATGTTCTCGAGATTGACGCGGCCAGCAACACCGGCGTAGACAACATCCGCGAGCTGATCGAGCGGGCCCAGTTTGCCCCGGTGAACAGCCGCTACAAAGTCTATGTCATCGACGAGTGCCACATGCTCAGCAATGCGGCCTTCAACGCCTTGCTGAAAACTCTTGAAGAGCCGCCCCCCCGCGTGGTATTTGTCCTGGCCACCACTGACCCGCAGCGGGTTTTGCCCACCATTGTTTCCCGCTGTCAGCGGTTTGACTTCCGCCGCATCCCCCTCGACGACATGGTGGCCCACCTGGGCAAGATCGCCGCCCAAGAAGGGATCCCTATCACGCCGGAGGCGCTGCAACTGGTGGCCCAACTTTCCCAAGGGGGCCTGAGGGACGCCGAACGCCTGCTGGACCAGCTCAGCCTCTTGGAAGGATCCATCACCCCGGAGGCGGTTTGGGACTTGGTGGGCGGGATCCCGGAACAGCAGCTTTTGGCTCTGATGGATGCGCTGCTGGCTCAGGATGTGCAGGCGGTGCTCAGCCAAACTCGGCAATTGTTGGAGCGGGGCAAAGAGCCCTTAGCCCTGTTGCAGAACTTGGTGGCCCTTTACCGGGATCTGCTGCTGGTCAAGACAGCCCCCCAGCAACGGGAGTTGGTGGCTGTAACGGACTCCACCTGGGCAGCTCTGCAGCAACGGGCCCCTCGCTACTCGGTGGAGATACTGCTGGCAGCCCAGAGCCATCTGCGCCAGTGTGAGCCGCAAATTCGTCAAAGCGGACAGCCCCAACTGTGGTTGGAAATTGCCCTAGTGGATCTGCTGGGCCAGCTGCGCCCAAGCATGGTGGCTGAGGATTCAGCGGAACGGAGTCCTTTCCCAGCCCTTGACCTATCTCCTGCACCCCAGAGAACTCCCCCGGACGGGACAACCCCTCCGGCCCCTGCTGCGACCATCAGCCCATCAAGCCCATCAACTGTTGGTGAGATAGATGAATTAACTGTTGGGCCTTCAGCCTCCCCTGCTGTTGCGTCGAGCCAGAAGGCAGATCGCGCTACTCGGACGGAGTCCTCGGAGCAGCCCAGAGAACCGGCAAGGGACGCCGCCACAGTCAAGCTGCTGCGCCCCCACTGGGACGAGTTCCTCAAGCGCCTCTCTCCCCTCACCAAGGCTCTGATGGGATCCGGCCACCTGCACCAAGAGACTCCTGAAGCAATTACCCTCGCCTTTCCCAGCAAGGGTCTGGTGGAAAAAGTGCGCAGCAAAGAAGCCGAACTGCGGTCGGTGCTCCACAACCTGCTGCAGCGCCCTGTGCAGCTCAACTTGATTGTGCAGCGGGGGCCGGATGTTTCCATTCGCGTCAGTGGGACGGAGTCCTCGGCATTGCCCAGCCGAGAAAAAGACCTGCCCCCCGCCCCCGTGGCCCCGGATCCTGTCACCACGCCGGGGTTGCAGAGCGATAGCACCAACAGTCATGCTTCCTCAAGGGAGCCCAGAGCAGAACCGCAGAGCCACGGCCTTGCCCGGCGACAGCAACATTCCCCTTCTGACTCCAGCCCACCTTCGCCAGAGCCTGAGCGGGACAATCCTATGGGTGGCCCCAAGGTGGCCGGCTTGGCAACCCAAGGACTTTCTCCCGCCGGTGCGAACAAAGTGCTCCGCACCGCTGTCGCGACCGATTCTCCAAGTCGTGCAGAGCGCCGCGACACCCTGCACGGTGGGCAGTCCTTCGAGCTAACCCAGGAGCTGGCGGAGATTGCCCGCCGTTTTGCCGACCACTTCAACGGCAGCTTGGTGGATTTGGAAGGGGTGTTGGGGGCTGACGTGACGGGATCCACGGAAGAGCTCTCCTCAATAGAGGCTATAGAAGCCGAGGGATCCCCTGACCTGCTCTCCGGTGAGACCTACGGCTCGCCAACAGGAGCAGAGCCGTCCGCGTCAGCGGGGCGGAGTCCTCATCCCGTAGACTTTCCCAATGCAGTAAGGAATCCGTCCTACCGGCGTGAGCAGTCTTCTCAGCTTGCCGTTCGCCTCAGCGGGACGGAGTCCTTGGAGGAGGAGGTGCCTTTTTAAGCGCTATCTAGCGCTATCTTAAGTTTGATAAAGCCAGCCTCATCTTGCCGACGATGACCTTCCCCATCTCCCCCCTAATTCGCTACGCTGTGCAGGCTCTGTACTGGGGACTGGTTCTGCCCCTACCCATCCTGCTGGCTCGGCAACAGGCAACACCTCTTGAGCTGGGATCCCTTTGGATTGCTCTGCTGCTGGGATGGGGGGTAGTCCTGGGATCCCTGAGCCAGCAGATTCAGTTGGACGAAGAGGGCATGCAGGCCACCTACCCCAGTTGGGTGCCGCCTTTTGTGCGGCAGGAGTGGCAGATCCGGTGGGCCGATATCGAGCGCATTGAGCCCCGCTCCACCAGCCAGGGTGGTATGGTGTATTACTTGGTCAGCCGAGGGGGGGATCGCGTACTTTTGCCGATGCGGGTGACCAGGTTCAAGCAGCTGTTGGCTGAGATTCGACGGCACGCTCAACTGGAGATTGGCGGGCTGCGCCCCTACGTTCAGCCTTGGATGTACGGGCTCCTAGGATGTTTTGCTCTGCTTCTGTTGCTCTGGGATGGGATGGTCGCCATCTGGGTCTGGGCAAGTCCGGTGGGAACCTAGCGCAACCACAGACGGTTCCGGGTCTAGCCATCCCGACAGGGATCCCAGCTCCAGCGGGCGGTTGCAGTCCAGCTCCCGCCCACGCCCTTCTGCGCAAGCGTTGCGGAGCAGCAGGATGGAAATTTGGAGCAGGTTGGAAATGAGCTGATACATTTACGCTGAACACTGCTGAACATCACTGTTCAACTATGCAGCGATAGCATTCTGTTTGTTTCCATTCGCGTTAGCGGGACGGAGTCCAAACAGAATGGCGGTATCCCGCAAAGCTTTGAGTAGAATACCCAAAGCGCAGTTTCCGTGTCGTCTTACTACCAATTTTCTGCTTTGCTTTGGCTACCATGTTGGCAGACTCGAAAGTAAACAGAAAGATCAACTGGTAGTAATCCGTACTGAACATATTATACATTATTTTCAGTATAGTTGAGCTTATTATTGACTAGAGTCATGCTCCTCCGCTGGGCGACCCCTGGTGGCGGTGGGGGTATCCTGAGAGCAGTGGAACTTAGCCCCCTCTTGCCAGCTCTTCCCCTTCGCGACAGCGGTGCGGAGCACTTTGTCTGGGATCCCTGCTGCCCCTTCTCTGGAGAGGTTGAGTTTTGAGCAGGTCAACCTCTCCGCCTCTTCACTGGCCCTGCTGGACCATTGCCCCCGCCTGTTTCGCTATGTGTACCTGGAGCGGTTGATCTGGCCCGCTGCCAGTGTTTTTGAGCACGAGCTGGAGCAGAGGCGCGGACGGCAGTTTCACCGTTTGGTGGAGTGGCACAGCCGCGGGCGGCAGGTGGAGCCGCGTTTGTCCGGCCTGGATGAAGGGGTGCAGCAGTGGTGGCAGGTGTTCTTGGCCAGCTCCCATGCCCATCCCCAGGGACGGGTGTTGGCGGAGTTGCCCCTGTGGCAACGGATTGAGGGCTTTAAGTTGATAGCCCGTTTGGATCGGCTGGTGATTATCCCCGGATCCCTGCACATCCTGGACTGGAAAACTGAGCGTCAACGTCCTCGCGATGAACAGTTGGCCCAAGACTGGCAGGTGCGCCTTTACCCTCTGCTGCTCTGCGAGGTGGCCCAGCAGCTGCCCCTGGAAGGCCCTTTTGAGCCGGAGCAGGTGCAACTGACCTTTTGGTATGTGCAACATCCGCAGCAGCCCTTCCACCGGTATTACAGCGCCGCCGCCTATGAGCAAGACCTGGCCCACCTAAGAGCCACTCTGAACCACCTGCGGCAACTGGAGGCGCAAGACTTTCCCATGACCCCCCACACTGAGCGCTGCAACAGTTGTCTGTTTCGCTCCCGCTGCCATGGGCTGCTACCGGAAGGGATCCCCTCTCAAGACCTCACGGATTGGGTCTGGCCAATGCAGGAGCCCGCGCCGCCTGAGGATCCCATCCCTGATACCTATTGAGGGCCGGGGCAGGAGCTGTTTTGGCAGCAACCCATGCATACTCTATTATGGGGCCGTTCGCGATAGCGAGACGGAGTCCTTTGTTCCCAACGTTTCCCATCTGGAAAGGCTACGGCCAGGGATCCCCGTTTGCAGGGCTGAGCGTGGAACTGGTGCCCCTGGTGTGGAGGATAACTGCAATTTTCTCGGAGACTTGCATACTGGGTTAGATGGTTTTATCAGCGCTGTCAACTGTGATCGCGAGTGTCATCTCCAGTACTTCCACCGTCCGGGATCCCGACTGGGATGTAGAAGTGGCGGGCCTCTACAAGCGTTTTGGCGATTTTGTGGCCCTCAATGGCATTGAGCTGAACATTCGGCGGGGGGAGTTTTTCGGCCTGCTGGGCCCTTCCGGCTGCGGCAAGACCACCCTGCTGCGCATCCTGGCCGGCCTGGAGATGGCCGATGCTGGGGAAGTGGTGATTCGAGGTCGCCCGGTAGGCCACCTGCCCGCCCACAAGCGCAACGTCAACACGGTGTTTCAGAGCTATGCCCTTTTCCCTTTTATGACGGTGGAGGACAACATCGCCTTCGGCCTGCGCATGCGGGGTGTGCGGGGGGAAGCTCTGCGCAAGCGGGTGGCCGCTGCTATGGAATTGGTGGAGATTGCAGCTCTGGCCAAGCGGAAGCCCCATGAGCTGTCGGGGGGACAGCAGCAGCGGGTGGCCTTGGCTCGGGCTTTGGTGAACGAGCCGGAAGTGCTCTTGTTGGATGAGCCGCTGTCGGCGTTGGATGCCAAGTTGCGCAAGCAGCTTCAGGTGCAGTTGTGCGAGTTGCAGCGCCGCCTGGGCATGACCTTTATTTTCGTTACCCACGACCAAGAAGAGGCTTTGGTGACCAGCGACCGGGTGGCGGTGATGCGGGCGGGGCGCATTGAGCAAGTGGGCCTTATCGATGAGGTGTACGAGCGCCCGGCGACGGCCTTCGTAGCCGACTTTTTAGGGGCCAGCAACCTGATCGAGGGGATCGCCTGTGGGACGGACTGTGTGGATACGCCCTTGGGAAAGCTGAAGGTCTTGGGGATCCCGGCCAGCTCGGAACCGGTGCAATTGGCTATTCGCCCGGAAAAGATCCAGCTCTCTCGCAGCGGCTGGGATCTGCTGCCCAACCAGGTGCCGGTGCGGGTGGAAAACCTCATCTACACTGGGGCTGAGAACCAATACCTGTTGCGGACAAACCAAGGTCAGCAGCTCAAGGCCACGGCCCTCAACACCGATATTGAGGATGCAGGGTTTGAGATCGGCGCAGCGCTGGTGGCCCACCTACCCCCGAAAAGCCTAATCCGTTTGCGACCGGATCCCCGTCAGGAGGAGACTGGATGTTGAAGCTGCCATCTCCTGTGGGCAAGTGGATCCCTGGCCAAGCCCAGGTGCGATTTGGGGAGCTGCTCACCCCTTGGCAGGAGTTGGGGCGCAGCCTAATTTTTGCTGGGCCAGGGGTGCTGTGGGTGATGTTTTTTCTGGTGCTGCCGGGGCTGTTGCTGTTGGTGTGCAGCTTTCTCAGCCGCGGGGAGTTTGGCCAGATTCAACTGCCCCTGACCCTGGAGAACTATCTGCGCATTCTCGGCTTTGGCCCCTTGGGATGGACGCCCATCTACTGGCAGATCTTGGGCCGCAGCCTGCTGGTGGCGGGGGTGACCACCTTTTTTTGCGTGCTGCTGGCCTACCCATTGGCTTTCTTCATTGCCGCCCACCCACCCCGACAACGGGATCTGTTGCTCACCTTGGTGGTGGTGCCCTTTTGGACGAACCTGGTGATCCGCACCTATGCCTGGATGGTGGTGCTGGCCCCGGAAGGGTGGCCGGCTCGCTTGGCGGCCTGGCTGGGCTGGATCCCACCGCAAACGGCTCTGTATCCCAGTTGGCTGGCGGTTTATCTGGGCATGGTCTACACGTTTTTGCCCTACATGGTCTTGCCCCTGTACACGGCGGTGGAGCGCATCGATTGGCGGCTGGCGGAAGCGGCACGGGATCTCTATGCCAAGGGTTGGCAGGTCTTTTGGTGGGTGCTTCTGCCCCAGACCTTGCCTGGACTGGCGGCGGGCCTCATTCTGGTGGGGATCCCGGCTTTCGGCATGTTCGTAGTGCCGGATCTGTTGGGGGGCAGCAAAACGCTGTTGATCGGGAATGTGATTCAGTTGCAGTTTGGCTCCAGCCTGGACTATCCTTTCGGGGCGGCCCTCAGCTTTTTGGTCACCGGCCTCACCCTGGGGTTGATCTACGCCTACAGCCGCTACGCTGGCACCCGCAGCCTAGAAAATCTGGTTTGAGGAGCTGCTGTGGGCTTTGAGCAGAGCCGCCAATTGCTTGCGCATCAGGATCCCGGGCTTATCGGTGAGCATGTGCTGTTCGGTGCTGAGGGTGAGAGGAACGTCGGGATCCGTGGTCTCCAAAATGGCTTTATCTTCCAAAGTTACAGCCCGGTCAAAGCGGATAACCTCGGCGGCTGGGGTATCGGCTTCGGTGTCGTTGCGCAAACAAAACTGCACCACTTGGGAGGCTCGGTCGTTGATGGGGGTGGGGATGTTGACGATGACATGGCTGCGGCCATTGGGGTAGCGGATGTGAAGGTGGTTGGTGAAGGGCAAATGCCAGGTTGAAGTGGTGGTGCGCTCGGTTTTGGCGGCAGCAATGCCCAGGTTTTTTTGTTGCAGCTCTGGGTTGGCTACACCGAGCACTGTGCGGGTGCGGATCCCGTAGTCCAGCTCCTCGACCTCGAAGTGGCTGGGTACCAAGTCTTCCATACTGCCAAAGGTGTTCTGGTGTACAAAGCTGATGTGGGCGGCATCGAACTCGTTCTCGCAGATGCGCAAGCTGGCACATTCCCAGCGTTCGTAGAACTCGTGGATGAGCCGGTAACTGGAATCCTCGGCTTCTGGGATGACCGGGATCCCCCGTAGAGGCTGGGGATGCAAGCACACCCAAGCATAGCCATAGCGGGCCTGGCAGAGATAGGCGGGAATGCGGTAGCTCTCTGGGATGCGGGCCTGATCCGGCAGTTGCGGCACCTTGACACAGGCTCCCGTGCCATCGAACTCCCACCCATGGTAGGGGCAGCGGATATGGTCATCACAGACGATTCCCTTGGACAATTGCGCCGACCGATGACAGCAGCGATCTGCGGCTGCCTGGGGCTGTCCGGCTTTGTCCAGCCAAAGGACGATCCTCTCTCCCAGCAGCTCGAAAGGTTGCGGGGATCCCTGCTCCAATAGGCTGAGGGGCATCACCGGATACCAGAAGCGCCGAAAGACAGGATGCTGGGTCACCAACATGGCAAAACCATCTGTGTCGTGTGGCCGGATTCTGTATAGCAAATTCGTGAATTCGGTTCCGTAGCCCGCGCCACAATCTCTATTTGGGGATCTTGCAGATCTGGGCAAACTCATTCCCAGGGGAGCTCAACTCATGGGGAAACCCTAGAACCTCTGGTACGGTAAAGATACTGATCTTGCGTTTGAGTTTCCAGAGGGATCCCTTGACCTCAACTTTGCCTTCTCAGACCCTCTTGCAGGCTCTGTACACCCCTTCCCCTGCTTGGGATGCCATCGTCATCGGTGCTGGGATCGGGGGATTGGTCGCGGCCAGCCAGTTGGCTGCCAAAGGATACCGTGTGCTGGTGCTGGAAAAATACCTCATTCCAGGGGGCAGTGCCGGCTATTTTGAGCGTCCGGATCCCTTAGGCAAGGGGAGCTACCGCTTCGACGTGGGCGCTTCCATGATCTTTGGGTTGGGCACCCAGGGTACCACCAACTTGCTGACCCGCGCCTTGGCAGCCGTGGGCCAGTCCATAGACTCTATCCCCGATCCGGTGCAGATTGCCTACCACCTGCCCAAGGGGCTGAATCCCCGAGTACACCGGGATTACGAGCAGTTTTTGCAGGAGCTATCCGGCTACTTTCCCCGGGAAGCCGCCGGCATTCGCCGGTTCTACGATAGCCTGTGGCCCATCTTCAACAGCCTCAACGCCATGGAGCTGCTCTCGTTGGAGGAGTGGGGCTATCTATTTCGTTCTTTTGTGAGCAATCCCCTCGGCTGCCTGACCTTGGCGCGCTATTTGCCGGTGAATGTGGGCCAGGTAGCGCGGCGCTGTCTGCGGGATCCGGATTTGCTGCGCTTTGTGGATATGGAGTGCTACTGCTGGTCGGTGGTGCCGGCGGATCGCACGCCCATCATCAATGCCGGGATGGTGTTTTGTGACCGACACTACGGCGGTATTAACTATCCCAAAGGGGGGGTGGGGCAGATCGCCCAAAAGTTGGCCCAGGGGCTAGAGGCCCATGGCGGGCAGATCCGCTACAAAGCACCCGTGCGGCGGATCCTGGAAGAAAGAGGTCGGGCGGTGGGCGTAGAACTGGCCAGCGGGGAAAAGCTCTTTGCCCGCACAATCATCTCCAATGCCACCCGCTGGGACACCTTTGAGCGCCTATGGCCGGGATCCCTGCCCAGGGCGGAGCGGCAGTGGCAAAAACGCTACCAGCAATCCCCCAGCTTCTTGAGCTTGCACCTGGGGGTGCGGGCCGAGGCCCTGTCCGGCGAACGCTATTGTCACCACATTCTCCTGGAAGATTGGGATCAGATGGAGGCTGAGCAGGGCACCCTTTTCGTCTCCATCCCCACCCTGTTGGATCCCGACCTGGCTCCCCCGGGCCGCCACATTGTTCATGCCTTTACCCCCAGTTGGATATCCACCTGGCAAGGGTTAAGCCCAAGCCAGTACCAGATCCAAAAACAGCAAGCCGCCGACCGCCTCATCCGCCGCCTGGAGGCCCTTTGGCCTCAACTGGGATCCCACATTGAACTGAAGGAGATAGGCACCCCCCGCACCCACCGCCGCTTTTTGAGCCGCAGCAACGGCACCTATGGGCCCATCCCCAGCCGGGATCCCTGGGGCTTGCTGGGCATGCCTTTCAATCGCACCGCCATCCCCAACCTATACTGCGTGGGGGATAGCACATTCCCCGGCCAAGGGCTCAATGCCGTTGCCTTCTCCGGCTTTGCCTGCGCCCACCGGGTGGCAGCGGATTTGGTTTAGGTTGCCCTTATCCTTGCTACTCCCTTCTCCCTCTGGGAGAGGGGCAGGGGATGAGGGTTGAGCGGCGCAGAGGGTTTGGGAGGCAGTTGATGGTCAATTCAAACAACAATGAGACGCTAGCCAGTAAGATAGCGTCCGTTCCCGAAAGCAGGCTGTAGGCCTTTGAATCAGGACATTGTCCAGAATCAACACAGATGTCCTCTTCAAACTCGGTATTCAGTATCTGATACATTTACGCTGAACACTGCTGAACATCACTGTTCAACTATGCAGCGATAGCATTCTGTTTGTTTCCAAACAGAATGGCGGTATCCCGCAAAGCTTTGAGTAGAATACCCAAAGCGCAGTTTCCGTGTCGTCTTACTACCAATTTTCTGCTTTGCTTTGGCTACCATGTTGGCAGACTCGAAAGTAAACAGAAAGATCAACTGGTAGTAATCTGTACTGAACATATTATACATTATTTTCAGTATAGTTGAGCTTATTATTGACTAGAGTCATGCTCTCCAGCCACCCCTCAAATCCTTATTGGCTATAGTTGCGGCTGTCCGGAAGTGATAGCAGCAGACTTGCTGGACCTGCCGCGGCTGGAGCTGTATGTGGAAGAGGGGTTTGGGGATCCCTGTGCCCTGCTGCAGCAGAAGGGAGTGCCCGAGCGAGTTCATGAGGTGAGAGGGGAGCCAGCCAGTTGGCCTAGTTTTGATGCTGTGGTGTGCACAGCTGAGGACTTGCAGCGGCTGGGGCGGCCTGTGAGGGCCAACTTTGCTTTCATTCTGGGACAAGATACCCAGCTCCTCTTTGCCAATGCGGGTAAATTGATGGAACCGATGGCGCGCGTGTTCCGTATAGGCGAACTTTGGTATTCAGCAAAGCTGTATGAGGATACCCTTTTTCTCGTCAACACTTATCTGAACTTTCCTCTGTTTGTTTCTGAGGTGAGGACGCTTGTTGATATTGGAGCTGGGGTGGGCCTTGGCAGTGTTTGTTTTCGGGGTTTCTGCCCTGAGGCGGCCATTCATTGTTTTGAGGTGGATCCCTTGGCCTTGCACCTGCTGCAGCAGAATGCTCTTGGCCTGGGCAACTGCTTTGTGCATCCGGTGGGGCTAGCGGGGCAGAATAGCTGCAGAACTTGTCGGCTCTGGCCGGAGGATCCTCAAGCGAAGTGGGGAGTGGAGCAGCCGCTCCCTTTCCGGGAAGCCAGGGCAGCCCTCAAGGAGTTGGGTTTGGAGCCCATCGATGTGCTCAGGGTAGCTACGGGTGGGGATGAGGTGGAGGTATTGGCTAACCTGCAGCCGCAGCTTAGGGACATCAAGGTGATTTACGTGGAGTTTACTTCTGAGCAAGACCGCAAGCGGATTGACCAGATGCTGGATCCCTCTCATCTCCTCTGGCAGGGAGAAGTTGTAGCAGGCCAAAGAGGAGTCCTTTGCTATCTAAGCAGGGCTTGCTTTGTCGACAACAATTCAAGCCTTGGAGGAGAGACTTAAGGTTATGAACTCAACCATTATCGTTACGGCTGCTGACTTCAGGGGACTATTCTCTCCATCCGAGAGAAACCTCAGAGGCACTCTGTAGATATTGGATTCTTGGATGTAGGCTGTACACCGGAGCAGTTGCAATGGATAGGTCAGTACGTTGACCACATTGTTGAGCCAGATTGGAACTATGATATTCCCGACATTGATAGACAACCCAAGTATCTCAAGGCACTAGTTTGTATGCCTTTCCTTCCTGAATACTTTCCAGGCTATGAAGTTTATATTTGGATTGATGCAGATGCTTGGGTGCAAGACTGGTCTGCAATTGAGCTTCTTACCCTGGGAGCAAGATACAAAAACCTTGCAGTTGTTCCTGAGTTGCTAAATACTCTCTTCAATCCCTATCCATTTTCGCTTCAAGCTTTTCACCTCTCGGAATACATCAAGTACTTTGGAGATGTATATAACCACCTATACATAAGACCAATTCTAAATGATGGTGTATTCTCTGGAAGTAATTCCGGTATTCACTGGGTAGCATGGAAAAACAGACTGAGCCAAGCTATCTCTATGAGCCGCGATCTATCCTTCTCAGATCAGTGTTCTCTAAACCTGGCTATTTATAATGACTTAGGGATAGATAACGTTCAAATTTTACCATTGTTTTGTAACTGGACAGTTCATAGTAAACTACCTCTATGGGATCCAAAAAGAAAGCTCTGGGTTGAGCCTTGGAAGCCTTACATCCCTTTAGGGATTCTACACATTACCTATAAAGCTAAGGATAGAAAAACTCATGTAGCTCATACTACCGATGGCTTCAAAGTTGAAGCCAGTCTTTGGTATCCTAGAAGCCATTCTTCTCCAATCAGAAGGTATGACTATGTATCAGCTAATCAAAAGAAAATATATCTCGACTACAACTTCCCTCTAATGACTGCTATCGATCCAGGGCCTCATCCCTGGCCTTATCTACGGAAAGAAGTTCCTCACCTTTGTACTGCGGATTTGCGTCAACCTACTATCGACTTTGTTAGTCGAGACGAGGCTCATATTCTGTACAATACTGCCCTTAAGCTACAAGGAAAAAACGCCCTAGAGATCGGCTGTTGGCTAGGTTGGTCAACTGCGCACCTGGCGGCAGGAGGAGTTATTCTCGATGTTGTCGATCCAATTTTGGAAAATCCACTGGCTTATGAGAGCGTGAACCAGTCTCTCTGCTCGGCTGGAGTTAGCTCTAATGTCAATCTCTACCCTGGCTATAGCCCAGGGAAGGTGGAGGAGATTGCCCAGCAAGAGGATTGTCGCTGGTCTCTGATTTTCATCGATGGGAATCATGACTCACCAGCCCCCTTGCAGGATGCTCAAGTGGCAGAGCGCTATGCTGCTGAGGATGCCTTGATTCTGTTTCATGATCTAGCCTCGCCGGATGTGGCTGAAGGTTTGAATTACTTGAGAGACAGGGGCTGGAACACGATGATTTACCAGACCATGCAAATTATGGGAGTGGCCTGGCGAGGCAATGTCAAGCCCGTTGAGCATATTCCAGACCCTGCTGTGAATTGGACATTGCCAGAGCACCTCAAGGACTATCCGGTCTGTAACCTTGAGTTGTCTAGGGTGCTAGAGAAAGTTAAATCTTTTACCTTGCTGGGCTTTGAGCGTCTTTGGAGCCTTTATTCACTGGCTAAGCAGGTTTGTGAAGAAGACATTCCTGGGAACTTTGTAGAATGTGGTGTTTGCAGGGGTGGAAGCTCAGCTTTGCTGGCCTGGGTGATTAAGAACTACAGCCGTCGACCTCGCAAGCTATATGCTTTCGATACCTTCTCAGGTATGCCTGATCCAACAGAGGTGGATCGAGATTATCGAGGAGTTGGTGCCAACGATACGGGTTTTGGATCCGGTGCCTTAGCAGCACCCATTTCGGAGAACTTAGAGGTGGTTGCCAAGGAACTGGGAGTTTGGGATCTCATTGTCCCCGTGCCAGGGCTGTTTGCTGACACCTTGCCTGTTTATCGAGAGCAGGTGGGCGAGATTGCCTTGCTGCATGCAGATGCAGACTGGTATCAGTCGACGATGGATATTTTCCGTCATCTCTACCATCAAGTTAACCCCAGGGGGTTTATCCAAGTTGATGACTACCAAGACTGGCAAGGATGCGCAAAGGCTGTCCATGACTTTGAGCAGGAAGTTGGAGTTTTCTTTCGACTGCACAGTGTAGCTGAGCCCTATGGTTGGAAGATCGATAGCTTAGAGCTGCAAGAATGGCCTAGTCCCGCGTGGTTAAGTCCTTCAGAAAACCTGGTAGTGATGAGAGATAGCATAACAGAAACCTCCAAACCACAAGGGATCCGCCTGAGCAAGATCAACGTGGGCCTTTTCCCCTACTGGGAAATGGAGACAGAGCAGCTTATCCAAGGACTGGAGGGCTTGCTGGAGCCAATTCTGCGCAGTCCTCAGCCAGAAGACTATGCTCTGATCTTCCTAGGGGATCCGGATCCGCAACTGGCCAATCAAACTCTGGAGATAGCTGCAGGCAACATAGCTCTCAGGCTCATGGAAGAGGGGTTAGAGCTCAGTAGAGAGCCGTTCTGTTCAGTGGTAGCTGGCTTGAACCCCTATCAATGGGAGAGACTTATTCCCCAACTCAACTATCGCTATCTCTTGAAGCGGGAGCGCTTTCCCAAGGGATTACGGCCTGCTATTCAAAAGCTACCTGTGTTGCTGTTGGCCTCCTAGGGATCCATCTGTTGTCTTGAGTTACTTGGCTGTCTACAGGGCGTCTGGATCTACCCCTAGCTCTCGTAGCTTCCGGGCCAGGCGCCCTGCCCGTTGTTCGGCCTGCTCAGCCCTTTGCCGCTCCAGTTCGGCCTCGGTGGGTACCAGTTCCCCAGCAGCAGTGGCCCAGCGAATCCAGGTGGCCTCGATGTCCCGAAACCTGCCCTCCCACTTCACTAGGCACAATCCCAAAACCTCGCTCGGCAAGCAACCCTCTGCATCCTCTTTAATCGGCTCATAGCGGTCGCCCCTCAGCCGAAACCCCGCCCAGTCTTCTGGATCAAACGGGTCAAACCAAAAGTACTCCGGCACCCGGATAATCTGCTCATAAAGTTGCTTTTTGCTTGTTTTATCCTCCTGGGCAGTGCTGGGAGAAAGAAGCTCAATCACCACGTCCGGCCCTTTGCCCTGCTCCCAAATCACCCAGCTTTTGCGCTCGCCTTTAGGCACGCCCAACACCACAAAATAATCCGGCCCTTTGAAATTGCGGCCGCGGGTCTGCTCCAAGCTGTAGTAGAGAAACATATTGCCACCGACAAAGCCATCAGGGCGCTGCTGCAACCAGGTTTGGGTAGTGGAGATGAGCAAGTCCATCTGGCACCTGTGCCGCCAGCTTTCCATAGGTTCGCTGTCGTCGTAGGGGAGCTCGTCTTGGGTGGGGGGCAACTCGGGTAGATAAACCGGATCCAGCACCTCAGTAATTGGGTTCGGGTTAGTCATTGCCAGTTCTCCTCTCTTTACCCTTACAAGGTATCGGGATCCACCCCTAGCTCCCGCAGCTTCTGGGCCAGGCGCTCTGCTCATTGTTCGGCCTGCTCAGCCCTTTGCCGCTCCAGTTCGGCCTCGGTGGGCACCAATTCCCCAGAAGCAGTGGCCCAGCAAACCCACGCGGCCTCAATGTCTGGAAACCTTCCCCCATCTCATTGTTGTCAGCAAAGCAGCTGGGGCGCTGCTGCGACCAGGCTTGGGTAACGCAGATGAGTGAGTCCATTTGACACTTGCGCTGCCAGCTTTCCGCGAATGCACCGTCTAACTTGGTAGGTGTGCAAGTATAATCAGCACATGGCTCCTGACTTTGTCATTATGGATGCACGTAGGGCAGGATAGTGCAAAACTAGCCCTCTTTGTAGCCTGGGCAGAAACTACACTTTGTCAGCAGCACTGATTAGAAGGACGAGCCATGGAAAATTCCAACAAAGAAACTCTGCAACCGCGAGTTCTCCTGAGCTGGCCAATTGCGCCAGACTACATCCCACCGCCGCAGCTTTCAGATCGGCAAGTAACTGTCTGTCCCAAAGAAAGAGTGGGGGGCTGTGGACTAGGCTATGTCAACCGTCGTGAAGGCTTGGTGGAGTGTCCGGAAGGAGATTATGACCTCTATGACTTTGTCCAGCAGTCTGAGCAGATTGTGGATAAAGAGTTTGACTTGGTGATTGTACTAGCTGCCAGCTGCGAATACAGCAACCCCTTCAACACGAAAAAATTTGGCTGTCCAACCGTCTTACTAGCCGGAGATACGCATCATCGCCACTTCCCCATCAAACATCTTTTGGCCTACTGGGCCGTTGAAGCCTTTGATTATGTTGTTACTGCTTACAACCGCCAGCACCTGCACTGGTTTGCCGCGGCGGGCGCGGAAAACCTGGCCTGGCTACCTCTCATCTCCATGCATACGGTTGTCCACAAGTGGGTAGAAGCAAGAGAAAGCCAAGTTGTCTTTATTGGCCAGCTGGGATCCGGGCATCCCAGACGTTTCCGTCTGGTCGAAGCCATAAAGAGGGCACACTTGCCCATTCTTGCCACAACTGCCAACCGTCAAGAGGCAGCCCGCCTATTTGCCGAATCGCTGATTTCGTTTAACTGCAGCCTGAATGGGGATCTGAACCTTAGGAACCTGGAAGTGATTTCTGCGGGTGGCTTTTTGCTGACAGACAAGCTCTCCTTTGCATCCGGCTTTGATGAGTATCTGAGCCCCGGCTTATACTGCGACGTCTATAGTTCTGAGCTGGAGCTAGTTGAGAAAATCAAGTTTTACCTAGAAAATCCAGGGCTGGCTCTAGAGATAGCTAAAAGAGCTTATGAAAAGTTTCTTGTGGACTGGCATCCCAAGCATCGGATAGCCGATCTGATGAATTGGGTTTTCAAGGGAGAGCTACCCAACTTTTACGCAGCTAAGTCCGATCCCAGATTTTTCATTAGCACTGCCTACAGAGATCTTGTCAATACACGCCTTGCTATCTACGAACCTGTTCAGGAGTTACACCGTGTAGAGGAGCAACTTAAGGTACTGGTTAGCAAAGACTGCCCAGTAGCAGTTGTGGCAGATCTCCTGGATCTGCCGAGACTAGAAGTCTATGTTGAGGCCGGGTTCCCAGTGTCTGAGCTTCCCAAGGACGAGAGGGTCGTTTCCAGAGTACATGTCTGGGAGGAAGAGTCCAGCCACTTAGGTACTGCGACTTGGGATGTTCTGATTGCCAGATCCAACAGCCATCTTACTTCTCGACTCCTGCCCTACTCAAAATTTGTTTTTGTCCTTGATGAACAAAATCAATTGGTGTTCTCGAACGCAACAAAGTTAGCGAACGTTGAAAGATTTTCCTTGGGCGCGACTAGAGCGGATGGATCTTCTTGGACACTACATCTCAATTTTTATAAGGAGGAAGAAAACGTAGCGCTATTCACGACTGACGAAATCTTTAATAAGCAGCCATATCCTTTTTTAAACTTCGTCGATGGCGTATCAACAATTGTTGATGTAGGAGCAAACATAGGCATCGCAAGCGCCTACTTTCGAATGCTTTATCCAAATGCTACTATTCTTTGCTTCGAGCCTGACCCTGTAGCTCTTCACTTGCTGAAGCTAAACAGCCTAGCTATAGGCGGCTGCACTGTATACCCTTTTGGGCTGTACAGTGATGATATCACCAAGACTTTCTACAGTAGTCTTGTAACGGCCTGTTATAGTTCGATACACAAGAACCGATATGCTGACTTTCCAAGAGTTGTACAGCTTGCAAAGGCAAGCTCATTCCTAGGCTCATTTCTAAAGAGTGTTGGCGCTTACAACATCGATATTCTCAAGATAGATACTGAAGGTAGTGAGACCCAAATATTAAAGGATTTATTCGAAATTCTAGTCGACATTAAGATAATATACCTAGAGTTTCACTCTGAAGAAGATAGACGATTAATAGACCAGATCCTATGCCCTACCCATGTTTTGTACAAGGGAAACATAGTTCACACACATCTAGGTACTCTTTGCTACTTGAGTAGAAGGTATATCCTTCATGACGTTTCACGAGAACCTCTTCGGTAAAAAGTTCTCCCAGTCAGTAGCTAAGGCCACTGGGGAAGTTGACAAAGGAGGTTCTAGCTAGAGCATGTAGTTTCAGGATCCACGCCCACTTCGAGCATTTTTGCGTTGGGGGCTCTATCCGTGCTGTTCCGTTCCAGCTTGGCCACACGAGCTTCCAGCTTGCGCAAGGTACGTTGCAGCTCAGGCAAGTGCCGCTGGACGGCCATGCTCTTGCGCCATTCGGCAATGGGTTGGTGGGGGTAGCCGGCCACCGTTTGACCAGCAGGGATATCGCTGGTTACACCTGTCTGGGCGGCCACACGCACGCCATCGCCGATGTGAAGATGCCCGGCCAAGCCACATTGCCCGGCCAAAATGACATGGTGGCCCAATTGGGTGCTGCCGGCAATGCCCACCTGAGCCACGATCAGGCAGTGGGATCCGGTGCGCACGCCGTGGCCAATTTGCACCAGGTTGTCGATCTTGGTGCCGCGGCCAATACGGGTCTCGCCAACGGCGGCCCGGTCGATGGTGGTGTTGCTGCCTACCTCCACGTTGTCTTCCAGCACCACTCGGCCCGCCTGCAGCATGCGCCGCCAGGAGCCATCTGCCAGAGGAATGTGGCCAAAGCCGTCGTCGCCAATGACAGCGCCGCTGTGGATGAGGCAATCATCCCCAATCTCCGTGCGCTCGTGAATAACGCAGTTGGCGAAAAGCTGACACCGGGATCCAATCCGCACGTGGGGATAGATGGTGACATTGGGGTGAATTTGGGTGTGGTCGCCAATTTTCACTCCCTCCATCACCACTGCGTGCGGCCCGATGGCCACCCCTTCCCCCAGTTGGACGCTGGCATCCACCACCGCTGTAGGATGGATCCCCACCGGTAGGCGGTAGGGCTGGTAGAACAGCTCAATGGCCTGGGCAAAGAGCAGACGGGGATCCCTGCCCCGCAAGCAGGCAATGGAACAGGGCAAAGCCAGCCCTTCCTCCACGATGACGGCGCTGGCCTGGGTTTGCTCCAAGAGAGGTAGGTAGCGGGCCTCGCTGAGAAAGCTCAGCTCCCCTGGACGCGCCTCCGCCAGGCTGGCCACGCTGTGAATTTCCAGGGTGGGATCCCCCTCGTAGGCACACCCCAATTTTTGGGCAATTTCCTGTAGCTGCATTGGGGTTGACATCCTGATACATTTACGCTGAACACTGCTGAACATCACTGTTCAACTATGCAGCGATAGCATTCTGTTTGTTTCCATTCGCGTTAGCGGGACGGAGTCCAAACAGAATGGCGGTATCCCGCAAAGCTTTGAGTAGAATACCCAAAGCGCAGTTTCCGTGTTGTCTTACTACCAATTTTCTGCTTTGCTTTGGCTACCATGTTGGCAGACTCGAAAGTAAACAGAAAGATCAACTGGTAGTAATCCGTACTGAACATGTTATACATTATTTTCAGTATAGTTGAGCTTATTATTGACTAGAGTCATGCTCTACGATTGCGGCAGCCGCACGTCCATCACGGTGCCGCGCAAGTTGTAGCCAAAGGTCTCTAGCTCTAGGGGAACACCGATTTTGACGCGATTGTTGCCCAGGACGATGCCATTCTCCGTCCGCTGGCCGCGCCCTCGCAAGGTAAACACCAGATCGAGGCGATAGGCTTCGGGATCGGGCAAGTTCTGCACCCGCCCATCGGGGAAAACCACCGGCACGGTACGGCTGACATTCTCCACTCGCACCACCTCCACCTGGCCGTAGGGCTGGTTGCGGATGATCAGGTCAGCCTTCTGCCCCGCCTGAAAAGGTTCCATAGAGCGGCTGCTGACCCCGCGCACAATCATGTCCACTTCCACCGGCAGCGTGGGGCCACCTCCCACCTGGACGACACTGCCCGCCTGCCGACCCGGAAAGAACAAGACGGCGACAATGGCCACCACCACAATTGCCAGAGCTCCCAGATCCAAGAGGCTGACTTTTCCCAAAAGCCGCCCCTGCTCGTCAATGAGCCGCATATCACCTGATACATTTACGCTGAACACTGCTGAACATCACTGTTCAACTATGCAGCGATAGCATTCTGTTTGTTTCCATTCGCGTTAGCGGGACGGAGTCCAAACAGAATGGCGGTATCCCGCAAAGCTTTGAGTAGAATACCCAAAGCGCAGTTTCCGTGTCGTCTTACTACCAATTTTCTGCTTTGCTTTGGCTACCATGTTGGCAGACTCGAAAGTAAACAGAAAGATCAACTGGTAGTAATCCGTACTGAACATATTATACATTATTTTCAGTATAGTTGAGCTTATTATTGACTAGAGTCATGCTCTCCTCGCACACCCTGTCTTGATTCTAGGCAGGTTTGTTCTCCAAGTGGCTTTCTCGCCCTAAGGGATCCAGGCTAGGGCGCTGCTGCCCAGCGGTAGGCGGCGTTCCCGCCAGCGGTGCGAACCACTTTGTCCATCAGGAATGGGCAGCCCGTCCTGCAAATCCACCAACCACACTTGCGAGGCCATGATGGCTTGCCCGCTACGGCTAAGGGGAGCCGAGGGATCCGGGATCCCTGGGAACGGTTCCAAGAGCGTGTAGGCCAGCATGCGTCCATCCGGGGAAATGCTGAAGTCCAGATCGACGGGATAGGTGGCTCGAACCACCTCTATGGCGTTGCCTGCTTCAGTGCCGAGCGTTATCGCCAGCAGGCGGGGCGACTCGGTGTAGCTGGGGGAGTCCATCGCGACCTCGCCAACAGAATAATGCTCCGCACCGCTAACGTGAGAGACCTCACTGACCAAGGCGTAGAAGATGGGCGCCCGAGGGGAAAAAGCCCCTTTCAGGATGGATCCCTGGGTTCTCAAAATCTCCTCGCTGTTGCCGGTATTGCTGACGATGGAGAGGCTGCGGGTGTAGTCGGGATTGAAGCGCAGCAAAGCCCCGAAAGCCCCATCGGGGCGGATGGCTAAGGTTTGGCCGAACTGGGCTAGAAAGCTCTCCGCTGCCGCCCGTGGATGCAAGGGTACAATCCCCACCCCCTGTCCCTGCGAGATGAGCAGGCTGCTCTCATCGGGGCTAATGAAAAAATCTCCCCCCACCGCCGTATCCAATTCCAGTCGCTCGAAGGGATCCCGGCTTGTTTTCTGGATCCACAGCTCCGTCTGGACGGCAGCCATGGGATCCCGTTGCAGCGGGATCCGCTCTGCCACCACCAGTTCCCCCGTCGGCGAGACTTGGAAGCGCAGGTTTTGGTAACCCTGATGATCCAGCAGCAACCGCGAAGACAGATCCTCCAGATCCAGCCGGTACAGATCCTGGTGCTGTAGGTTGGTGGCCGTGGCGAAATAGTACACGAAGCGGCCATCAGCACTGGGCTGCATTTGGGTTACCTTGACCCCAGCTGGAGTCAGCAGAGTAGCGGCTCCCGTCTCCAGGTTGAACAGAAACATTCGCCCTCGCTGGGCAGGTTCGGTGCTGATCCCCAGCAACTGCCGATCCGGCGTGCGGAATTCTCCCTCGAAAGGCCGGGCCATGGGCTGGCCCCGTTCATCTACCGCTGCCTGCAGGCGCACCCGGTAGGTCTGGCCGTAAGGGGCTGGTTCTGTCAGCGTCCAAAAAAAGCGGCGACCCAGTTTGCGCATTCGGCCTGGCAGAGGGGGCTGGATCTCCAAATGCTCTTCAACACTGACGGGATCCATCGGGCGGTTGAAGGTGAGCACCATCTGCACTTCTTGCGCCCCCACCCGTTGCTGTTGCCAGTTAAAGTCCCGCACGTAAGGAGCTGTGTGGTTGCCCAACACCACCAGGATCACCCCGATGGCCAGGTTGCAGAGGGTAATCCGGGCAACCCAGCGATCCAGAGGCTGTGGGAACCACCGCGTCAGGGTTGCGCGCCAGTAAGATCCCGACCGGGCAGACATCTGACTCATAGGTTACAAACAACAGACAGGTATGGGCAGCCAGAACTTGGGGAGCTGCCTACTGCAGCATCAAAAAAAGAAAGTCTTCTAGGTTGGTTAGGAAGGTCAGCACCTCAGCGGTTGTTCGTTCTTCATCTGGGGATCCCAACTGGACGGCCTGTTGAATCAGCTCTCGAACCGGCGTTGGCCCTTGGAGCAGTGGCGCCAACCAGCTCACGTTCTCGGCAGGGATGCTGATCCGCCCGTGGGTGGCTCCTGTCCACTGCATTTCGTAGGGCCGCTTCTCTTGCAGGGCTTTGCTGTACTCCTGGCGAAAGCGGGGGTTGTCCATCAACAGGGGATTGAATTGTACGGATCCCGACAGCCAATCTTCGTCGCTCCAGGGCAGCACCGGCGAAGAGCCGGCATGCTCCGCCCAAAAGTCGATGAGGCGATGGACAGGGCGAAGGAGTTCATACAGATGCAGCCGCTCCATGATGCTGAGGGTTGCCAACCGCTGCCGCACAAACTCAGGCACCTCTTTAAACAAAGACTCCACCGACCAGTCGGGCCTATCCACCAAGCTCAAAAAGCTCAACCCCGCCTGCTGCAACATGCGAAACAGGTCGGGGATCGTGAACCCCTTGTCGTTGGAGAGTAGGTAATTATTCATAATGGCCGCATCTTCGGCATAGTTGGCCGGGTTCCAGAGCACCGCCTGGGCCACTTCTTCCCGAAGGGATCCCATAAACTCCCGCACATTTTGCGCCCCTACAGCCGGTGGAACGTCAAATTGGCCCACTTTTTGAAAGGCTTCCTGCAAGCGGAAAAACACCTGCCGTTGGTGGCGGCTGTGGAGATTGGCCCGGATGATGCCATCGGGCTTGAGGACATTTTTCATGGCCCGCAGGCCCTCGGTGGGATCCTCCAGCAAATACAAAACATCATTGAGGCTAATGAAATCAAACTGGATCCCCAGACGCTCCAGCTCCAGCAGATTGAGGACATAAAATTCGGCATCTGTGAAGCCGTGGTGGCGCAGGCGTTCCTCGGTAAGCTTGACCGAAGCCGGAGACAGATCACAGGCAACAATCTGGGCCCCTGGATTGGCCTCGGCCATCATCAACGTTTCCCAGCCGGAGCCACAGCCGGCATTCAACAACACCTTGCCCTCTGGCGGGACGATGGTATGGGTGCGCAGGTACTGAGCCGTGGTATAGCTCATCTTGAACATCTCCGGCAGGGCATTGCGAGCCGTCTGCGAGAGGGGCACATTGGGGTAGGGCAGAGCCTCGTAAAGGCTCAAGGCTCGTTCCGAAGCGGAGAGGGCAGAGCTGGCCATGGGCAGGGGAAAGGCTCAACGGTTCAACTTATGATTGAGTGTAGCCCTGTTCGCGACAGCCTCAGGGATCCGCAAAAAACTTGCCATGGCTACTGCTTCCTTGCCCCGTCGTCGCTCTCGCTTCTCCCTGGCAGGCACTCTGGCCGCCGTTGGGGGGGCGTTTCTGTGTGGGATCCTGGTGGTGCGGCTGCAGTTGCCGATGCTGGAGCGGATCAATCTGGGAGAATTCGAAAATGCCGAGGCCCGCAAAAACCGCAACATTGCCCTGGCCAATACGCTGGGGTGGCTGGGCTACCGCAACTTGGGGGCTTCCTGGCTGTGGCTGGAGCTGATCCAGTACTACGGGGATGCACCGGCTCGCACCCTGACTGGCTATGGCCTGGCCTACGACTACTTCGATCACATGCTGCGGCTGGATCCCCATTTCCTCTTGGGCTACCGGCTCTCTAGTTTGGTGTTGGCCTATCGGGCCGGCCAGCCGGAAAAAGCCGTCGAGATTTTGGATCGCGGCTTGCAGCAGTTCAACCCCCAAAACAACCCTGACGCCTGGCGACTTTATGTGGATCGCGCCCTACTTAACTTTATGTTTCTGGGGGATGCGGAAGCGGGCCGCAATGACTACTACCAAGCCGCTGCCTGGCGAGAGCAGGTGGGCCTGCCTGGAGATGAATTTCGCCAGTTGGGGGATAACATTGCCCGCAGCCCCCTCAGCCGCCGTTCCCAATTCGATGTTTGGCTGAGCGTGTTTAACTCCACCACCGACCGGGATACCCGCCTGTACGTCCTGGAACAACTGGCCCAATTGGGTACGGTGCTGCAAACGCTGCCCACCGGAGAGATCGAGATCCTGCCCCCTCCTCTGCCCGACTTCCCCGACGAAGAACCCTATCGCTTGCGCCTGTGATTTGATCCGGGGGATAAAGATTGCGCCTTAGGGCTGTGACGTTGCCCCAAAAGGTGAGCTAAACTCTAACCCAAATTAAGCCAACCCAACGGGCCGACTCTTCAAGAGCCGCAGCTTTTCGTGGGAGAGGTTCGCTTTTCCGACGTAGGGAGCAGCTGGCTCTGTTGCCTTTGCCAGGGAAGAGCAGCAGCCAGCCTCACGGCAACCCCCAAGGACGCTCTGGGATTCCGGTTTGTTCCCCCAAACTTCTCTATCTTATTATTTCTTAACTTTTGTTCTTGTTCTGCACAATAGGAGTGACCCCCATGACCTCAAGAACTTCCCTTCTGATGACTGTGGCTGTCCTTTCGGGCAGTTGGCTTGTTCTTCCAGCGGCAGCACAATCTTCCGGGACGGCACGGGTGCGGTCGGTGGTAGATGGGGACACCTTTTGGGCGGACTTGAACGGCAGGCCAACCCGTTTCCGTCTGGCCTACGTGGATGCGCCGGAGCTGACCCAAGGGCGCTGGGGGCGGCTATCCCAAGAGGCTCTGCAAAACTTGCTCCCGACGGGATCCCTGGTGCAGGTGGATACCCTCTATGTCACACCGGAAGGGCTTCACATTGCCCAGGTGTACAACGCCGATGGTTTGGTGAATTTGGAGATGTTGCGCCAGGGTCAGGCGGTGGTTTACGAGCGCTTTTTGCACGGGGCCAATCGGCAACGCTACCTAGAAGCCCAAGAGGCGGCCCAAGCGGCGCGGTTAGGCTTCTGGCAGCAACGCAATCCGGTGATGCCTTGGGAGTTTCGGGAGACGGCCACGCAAACCTCGGCCTTTGCGGGGGTCAATGTTTTGGATGGTTCTTTGATTCGTGAAAATCCGGCGGCGGCTGCGGGTGTGGGGATTGCTACCGCAGTGGTGGTGGTGGGTCTGAGCAAAGTGCTGTGGAGAAAGCCCAGCCGACAGAGGGTGAGCATCCGGCAGATGGAGCGGGATCTGAAACAATTGCAGCGCAGCCTCACCACAACCCTGGCCAGTCGCAAGCAACTGGAACGGCGGTACGACGAAATTTTGCAAAAGGCCGAAGATTGGTTTGTCAGGGCTGAGAAAGCCAGCCAACAGAACCAGGATGACCTTGCCCGCGAGGCTTTGGTCCGGCGCAACCAGCACATGAGCGCAGCAGAAGCGGTTCGCAAATCTTTGGATGAAGTTGAAGCGCAGGTGGCAACCCTTCGCGAAGGCATTTCCCGCCTGGAAAGCCAGATCTCGATGGCCAAACTGGAGCGGGAGATGAACAACTGACGCCAACGCGATCCAGCCCAACTCTTCCTTGGGAAAGGGGATCCCCGGATCCCCACAGTCGGGCTAAGGCAAGGAGGGGGGCAGGTTTTGCAGGATGGTGCGGACAACTGCTGCTGAGTTGAGCGCTGCTGTTTGAAAAAAGCTCAAGAAATCCGTATCGTCCCCTGCATCGCTAACCGAGCGCACCAGCAAACAAGGGATCCCGGCTTCTTGCGCTACTCGCACCACGGCTGCCCCCTCCATCTCCACAACCAAAGCGCCGGTGCGTTCTCGGATTTGTCGGCGTAGGTCTGCGTCGGCCACAAACACATCGCCGGTGGCCACCAAGCCTTGATGAATGACGGGATCCCGGCCTTGTAGGGGGTGGAGAGGGATCCGCTCGGGGTGGGCCACGATCAGGTCGTAGAGGGCGCTATCGGCCTCGGCCAGTGGGTGGCGCAGCTCTGGGATAAAGTCGATCCCCAAGACAAAGCCCTCGGGTCGTCCGGTGCCGAAGTCGTGCTCAATCGCCGCATGGGCCAGCACCACATCTCCCATGTGCAGGTGATCGGCCAAGGCCCCGGCCACACCGGTAAAAATGATCCCCTGCAAAGGGAAATGGGCCACCAACAGAGCCGCCGTGGTTGCCGCCCGCACCTTGCCCACCCCACCTTGTACCACCACCACCGGTTGCCCCGCCAGGGATCCCCGGTAGAACTGTCGCCCCAGATGGGTATGGATGGAGCAGGTTTCCATCGCCTCGGTAAGCATGGCCACTTCCTCGGGCAGGGCTCCAAGAATACCAATGGCTTTCTGGGGGAGATGAGATGGAGATTCCATAGAGCTTCCCTCAGGTTCTTCGAAAGACTTTTGAACAGGCTCTCTCTCCAGTTGGCGGGGGGGATCGCTTGCCCTCACCTGTCCGGCCACTTAGTGAACCATTGCCAACGGTTTCATTCTCGCCTGAGTTGAGGATCCCAAAGCGATGACCGGATAGGTCGGAGTCTTAGGCGGTATAGCGGTATAGTTGAGGTGGTTGGATAGGGAATAGGGGGAAGACCATGGTCTACAGTGAGCCGCTCATGAGCACCTTTAACCCTTCGCCAGAGGTTTTTCCAGAGTCCGTTCGCTACGTTGAGGTTGTCTCGGCGGTGGTTTCCAGCCTCAAGGAGGATGCCGCCTACGAGAACCACGAGCAAGGTCACACCTGGAAATTCACCTACGGCACGGCAGAAGTGTTCGTCCATCTGAGCGGCGAATCCCCAGAAGACACTCTTTTGGTATGGTCTCCCGTTCTCTCTCTGCCGGTGGCAGAACCGGCCAAGCTGATGCAGAAGCTCCTGGAGAAGAATTGGAGCGACACCCTAGAGGCGCGCTTTTGCATCTGGAACAACCAGGTGGTGCTGAACCACTACCGCACCTTGGAAGGGATCACAGCGGGCGAAATTTCCCGGGCCATCACCATTGTGGCCAGCTTGGCCGATGAATATGATGAGCCCCTCCAGGCGGAGTTCCCCAAAGTTTAAGGTCTGGCTTTGCCGGGATGGGATCCCAGGGACATTGGCTGCCCTACTGTGTGGCCCCTGGGGCCTGGCAAATGGAGCAGGACTTCCGGCTTTTGCACAGGCTTCGTCGGGATCCTCAGCCCTGCCTGCGCTTTTATGGCTGGGATCAGCTTACCCTCTCGCTGGGACGGCACCAGGTTTGGCCAGATCCCCTGCCAGGGATCCCGATTGTGCGCCGACCCACGGGGGGAAGGGCGGTGCTCCATCAGGCGGCTGAGGATGCAGCAGAGCTGACCTACAGCTTGGTGTTGCCCCTTTCTTACTTGCAAGCCAGGTTGCCCAGTTTGCAGCGGGCCTGGGTGTACGACTTCTGTTGCCGCTTTTGGGTGCAGGGGTTGGCGGAGCTGGGCATTGCCATAGATGAGCCCGCTTTTGCTCACGGCCGAAGCCACCGGGATCCCGGCTACCGCAACAAGACCAGTTGCTTTGCCTCCCGTACCCGTGCTGACTTGAGCTGGCAGGGCAAAAAGCTGATGGGCAACGCCCAACTGTGGCAACCTTGGGGGATCCTGCAACAGGGATCCCTCCTATTGCAACCCAATCTAGAGCTGTGGGAACGGTATCTGCCCGGCTCGCAGGTGATTGGTATCTACGACATTTGCCCCACGGCGCCAGGGATCCCTGCTTTGATCGAACATTTTCTCCAGGCCGCCCGGGAGTGCTTTGAAGTGGAATGGCAAGAAGAAGCCTGGCTCCCTTGGCCGGACTGAGGGCCGGTTGCTGTTAACAATTACCAGCAACAAGAAGCGGCTTGTCTCAACCGTTCCCCAACTCCCCTCTCTCCCTGGGAAAAGGACTGCCAGTCTAGCCGAGACAGCTGTGCTAGAACCTAGGCAGCGCTCAGCCAGGTAAGCCATGCCGAAAGTTTGGGCGGCAGTTTTGCTAGTTGTATTCCTGCTGCCGCAGCCCGCTTGGGCCATTACCCTTGAACAAGTGCCCAACCCCCGCCGTCAGTATGGAGGGTGGGTTTCCGATACCGCCAACATCCTCAGCAGCAGCACCGAAAACGAGCTCAACCGTCTTATCACTCAGCTTGAGCAGCGCACCAGTGCCGAGATGGCAGTGGTTACCGTGCCGAATACTCAGGGATATGCAACACCAAAAGACTTCACCACGCAGCTATTTAACTACTGGGGGATCGGCAAGGCAGGCCAAAACAACGGGGTTTTGTTTCTCATCTCGGTAGGGGATCGGCGGGTGGAAATCGAAACGGGCAGGGGCCTGGTCGCTATCCTCCCCGACAGCCGAGTCCAGCAGATTATCGACCAGCAGATCCTGCCTCGGTTTCGCAATGGGGATTTTGATGGCGGCACTCTGGCGGGGGTGCGGCAGTTGACCTCGGTGTTGCAGGGCCAGCCCGTTGCAAATGTTCCTGCGGTGGCCCAGGGCATTGATTCTTCCCTGGTGGAAGGGATCCTGCTGCTGCTGGGGATCATCATTTTGGGACTGGGGTGGCAGCGCTCTCGCATGCCCGTCTCTCTAAGGGCTGAGCGAGGGGGAAGACAAGTCCTCTCCCTGACACGCAGAGATCTAAGAACAGGTGCTGTGCTCTCTTCGGTTCAGAGCGACCCCATTCGTCTCTTCCTCTATTCGGGATCCCTCTGCCTTGGCGTGTTCCTAGGATTGTCCAGCGGCAACTGGCTGGGGTTCGCTCTGCCGGTTGTGGCTGCTATGGCCACTGACGGCACCTTGGGCCGGAAGCGTGGGATCCCTTTTCAGCCGGTGGTTTGTCAAGCCTGTGGCCGACCCATGCGCCCAATCCAGCCCCAGCTTCTGGATAAGTACCTTCCCCAAGAGCATCGCCTGGCCAGGAGCCGCGGCAGAGCTCGCTACTACGGCTGGTTTTGTCCTACCTGTCAAGGAATAGCTGTGGTTGTGCGCGAAGGCACGCTCTCCCGACACCTTTACTGCCCTCGGTGCCAAGCCCTCACCCTCGACCTCACCACACAGGTTCTCAGGGAAGCCACCTATTCCTCTAGCGGCTTGAAGCTGGAAATCCTGAGCTGTCCTATCTGCGGGTACCGCAGCGAGCGAGAGGTGGTCATCCCCGAGCTCAGCCACACAAGCGATCGCGACACAAGCGATTGGCACACAAACGATAGCAGCAGAGATTCAGACTTCGGTGGCGGCAGCAGCGGAGGTGGCGGAGCGGGCGGCAGTTGGTGAGACCCAACTCTAGAGATTTCTCTATCGATCTGAAAAAGGAGTCGGGCTTCTCTTAAATCCGCCAGGACAGTACAGTGGTAAGGGAGCAGCAATAGAAACTGGCTAAGGACGGATCTCTCATGACCCTCGGAGAAGGCGTACAACTGGTTACGTTTGTGGTGCTATCGGCGATGGCCATTGGCTTCGCGCTAGGCGTGGTTTGGGCCCCCAGCATTGTCTATTCCGGTTTTCTGCTCGGGGGCGTTTTCCTGAGCATGGCCGGGTTGTATCTCCTCTTGAATGCCGATTTTGTGGCCGCAGCCCAAGTTCTGATCTACGTCGGCGCGGTTAATGTGTTGATCCTGTTTGCCATCATGTTGGTGAATCGGCGCTACACCTTTGCTCCTCTGAAGCTGGGCTGGCTGCGCAACGGAGTGACGGCGGTGGTCTGTTTGGGTCTGTTTGCTCTTCTAGCCGCGATGGCTTTGAACACCCCTTGGCCGCTGCAGCCGATCCAACCTTTGAGCAGTGTGTTGGTGATCGGCGGCCACTTCTTCAGCGATTATCTTCTGCCTTTTGAGCTGGCTTCTGTTTTGCTGCTGATGGCGTTGATTGGGGCCATTGTCTTGGCGCGGCGGGAGTTTGTTCTTCCCCAAGCCGGAGAAGGGGATCTGAGCTTGCTGGAGCGGGCCCGACCCCAGCTGGAATCAGAGTCAGAACGACCGGCAGAGCTGGTGAGCACCCGTTGAAGCTGACTGCTCTCGGCCATAAAACCTAGAGCTTTCCCGAGGCCCCTGTCATTGTGTATCTACATGGAGCTCATCGCGATGTTGCAACTGCAGTTTTTCTTGGTGGTGGCAGCGATTCTTTTCTGCATTGGTATTTACGGATTGATTGTGAGCCGCAATGCGATTCGCGTCCTGATGTCGATTGAGCTGATGCTCAATGCGGTGAACCTGAACTTCATGGCTTTCTCCAACTTTGTCGATTCAGCGATGATTCGCGGCCAGGTGTTCTCGGTGTTTGTCATCACTGTGGCGGCTGCCGAGGCCGCAGTGGGCTTGGCCATCGTGCTGGGGATCTACCGCAACCGCGCCACTATCGATATGGAGAGCTTCAACTTGCTTAAGTGGTAGACTTTTTCGATTGTTTAGTTTGTATCAAGGCAAGGCTGGCTAATTCAAGTGAAGGCCAGAATGCCTGAGTAGAGCAAAGCTCCCAAAACAGGCAGGAAAACCAGCAGACCCAGCCAGCGGGATTTATTCAGGCGGGGTGGAATGGCAAAGATCACCCAGATACCGAAGATCAAGTTGACTAGGGGAATGAAGAAGAGGATCACCCACCAGCCGGGTTTACCAGCAGCTCGACACATCACCCAGATGTTAGCAATCGGGATCCAAGCTAACCAAGCATTCGGCACGTTTAGCTTCTCTCCAATCACCATTAAGGTGTAGCTAAAGAAGGCGTAAAGGGCAACGGCAATCAGCCCTGGTAAAAGCTCATCCATCGTGACCCTCCCACATATTTGATATTTGCGAATGTCAACTCACTTGTCTCCAGCGTCTCTTTGGTGTCAGAGACAACCCTCGAATCTATACAGCTATAAGGCCAAACCGCAAGAAAACCAACTTTCCAAAGCTGTTCAGGAGCTACTCTGATCCCGCCCACAAAGTTAGCCAAAAGGGATCCCGTTGTCCAGACTTATCTGTCAAGTTTCATCAAGAATTCTGTCAAGTTTCATCAAGAATACAGATCTGACGAATAATCTCTCAAGCACGGGGGGGCAACGGCGGGCATTGGATCCCGGGAACCAGGGATTCCAGCAAGCCGCTACAGGCATCCCAGAGCAGCTCGATCACGTAATGGAATCCAGCCTCACCCCCGTA